>NZ_BAAGYK010000006.1:0-50002 GCF_054779355.1 Azotobacter armeniacus | reverse complement strand
TCATTGCCTGGTCATGTTGGCGAAGGGCTCATCAGGCCGGGGCCAGGCGGGCTCATCTCACTTCCAAAATGCAACTGTAGTGCTAGGGCCTGTTAACACTACTCCACGCGGCCGCGACGGAGCCTGTTTTTGCGCGGGGTTAGGCGCGAGGAGAGAAGTTTGGTCATTCCAAACGAACGACGAGTAACGACACACCGCGCAAAAACAGGCCCGTCCCTGCGGGTTGCGCGGCAAATGGCGCCATGCGTCGTTGCGGGACTTGGCAAGGGGATGCCATTCCCTGCGTCCCGCGCCTCGCCTGGCGCCATTTGGCGCGGCAACGCGGCTCGCGGAGAGTAGTGTTAACAGGCCCTAGTGTTCGATCGTCGAACGACACTTCCCGCGGCGCCTTCGCGCCGTTCCGCCCCTCTGCCGGGAAGGCCATGCCCCCGGATCGGCTGCAGTAACCCCTTGCGCCAACCGGGATGGAACCCAGTACCAGCCGGAACGGATCGCTCGCCGGCTGTACCTGCAGGTACGTCGGAACGCTGATCGGCGCCGGATCAACCCCTGAGCAGATCGCGAAAAATCTAGATAGACGACACATAAGTCCAAGAAATATCTTAGCTTTGATTTTTTATACCAAAAAACTAGCCATACACGAATATTACATCTTGGTGGCACCACCCTTGCCTAATCCCCAGTGGCACAAATCAAACGCCCACGAATCAATGGAGGTTCCAAGATGGCATTGCGTCAGTGTGCAATTTACGGCAAGGGTGGCATCGGCAAGTCCACCACCACCCAGAACCTGGTCGCCGCCCTCGCCGAGTCCGGCAAGAAGGTGATGATTGTCGGTTGTGACCCGAAAGCCGACTCGACCCGCCTGATCCTGCACTCCAAGGCTCAGAATACCGTCATGGAGATGGCCGCATCCGCCGGCTCGGTGGAAGACCTTGAGCTGGAAGATGTCATGCAGATCGGCTACGGTGGCGTCAAGTGCGTCGAGTCCGGAGGTCCGGAGCCGGGCGTCGGCTGCGCCGGCCGCGGCGTGATCACTGCGATCAACTTCCTCGAAGAGGAAGGCGCCTATAGCGATGACCTGGACTTCGTGTTCTACGACGTGCTGGGCGACGTGGTGTGCGGCGGCTTCGCCATGCCGATCCGCGAGAACAAGGCCCAGGAAATCTACATCGTCTGCTCCGGCGAGATGATGGCCATGTACGCTGCCAACAATATCGCCAAGGGCATCGTGAAGTACGCCCATTCCGGCAGCGTGCGTCTGGGCGGGCTGATCTGCAACAGCCGCAAGACCGACCGCGAAGATGAGCTGATCATGGCCCTGGCGGCGAAGATCGGTACCCAGATGATCCACTTCGTGCCACGCGACAACGTCGTCCAGCACGCCGAAATCCGCCGCATGACCGTGATCGAATACGATCCGGCCGCCAAGCAGGCCAACGAGTACCGCGCCCTGGCCCAGAAGATCATCGACAACAAGCTGCTGGTCATCCCGAACCCGGCAAGCATGGAAGATCTCGAAGAGTTGCTGATGGAATTCGGCATCATGGAAGCCGAAGACGAGTCCATCGTCGGCAAGGCCGCCGCCGAAGGCTGATCCGCCAAGCGCAGTATTGCGGAGGAACGCGCGGCGCGGGCCGTACGGAATGGCTTCTCGCGGTCGCCGGCGCACGCTTTCCTCCCCTTTGGATCGACCCGAATTCCCCCACCTCAGGAGCTGAAACCATGGCCATGGCCATCGACGGCTACGAATGCACCGTCTGCGGCGACTGCAAGCCGGTCTGCCCGACCGACTCGATCGCCCTCCAGGGCGGCATCTACATGATCGACGCCGACAGCTGCAACGAGTGCACCGACGTGAGCGACACGCCGCGCTGCCTCGGCGTCTGCCCCGTCGACTTCTGCATCCAGCCGCTCGATGACTGAAGACTGAACGAGTCTGCACCCACTTGCCGGCGGCCGGACATCCCGCGCCGTCCTGCCGCTGGATCTCGAACGGCGATCGCTTTCCTCAGGGGCGATCGCCGTCTCCATTTCCGGCCTGGCGACCGCCAGGCGCCCTCAAATCACCCCACCGTCATCCCGGGTGACGAGCACGGTGGAGGAGCGCGGCCGGGTCTTGCCGTCGCTGGCCGGGAAGCTGAGGGCGGGGTGTTGGATGTTGACCCACAGCGCCCGGCTGTCCGGGCTCCAGGCCAGGCCGGTGATCTCGCAGCCGCGCGGGCCGACCAGGAAGCGGCGCACCTCGCGGGTCCTGGGGTCGGCGCAGAGCAGCTGGTTGCAGCCCATGGCCTGCATGGCCGGCTCGCCGTCATCGTAGTCGGTCTGGATCCACAGCCGGCCGCGGGCGTCGAAGGCCAGGCCGTCCGGCGAGGAGAAGAGGTCGCCGTCGATGGTGCCGACCAGGTTGGCCGGCACCGGCTGGCCCGCCTGGTCCTTGGCGCCCTTGCGCTCGCCGGCGAGGAGGAAGACTTCCCAGGTGAAGGCGCTGGCGGTCGGGTCGGCGTCCTGCTCGTTGAAGCGCAGGATCTGTCCGTGCAGGTTGTGCGGGCGCGGGTTGGCCTTGTCCAGCGGCTGCTTGTCGCCGCGCCCGTCGTTGTTGGTCAGGGTGACGTAGACCTCGCGGCTTTGCGGATGCACGGCGGTCCACTCCGGGCGGTCCATGGGTGTGGCGCCGACCCGGTCGGCGGCGGCGCGGGCGTTGAGCAGCACCTCGGCCTGGCTGGCGAAGCCGTTTTCCGCGCTCAGGCCGTTCTGGCCGTGGACCAGGGCCAGCCACTGGCCGGAGCCGTCGGCATCAAGGCGCGCGACATAGAGGGTGCCGGCGTCCAGCAGGTCGCGATTGGCCGCGGGGTTGGAGGCATCGAAGCGGCCCTTCGGAACGAACTTGTAGAGGTATTCGCCCTTGGCGTCGTCGCCCGAGTAGAAGGCCATGCGTCCGTCGTCGCCCAGGGAGAGCGCCGCGCATTCGCGGCTGAAGCGGCCGAAGGCGGTGCGCTTGACCGGCTGGCTCTTGGGGTCGAAGGGGTCGATTTCCACCACCCAGCCGAAACGGTGCGGCTCATTGGCGAAGCCGGCGTGGGGCTGGTCGGGATAGGGGGTGGCGTCGAAGCGCGGGTCGGCGGTTTCCCAGGCGAAGTTCTTGCTGGTGCCTTCCTTGGCCAGGCCATAGCGCTTGTGCGACACGCGCTGCTCGAAGTCGGCCCGGTCGCGGTTGATGAAGTAGTTGTGCCAGTTCTCCTCGCAGGTGAGGAAGGTGCCCCAGGGAGTGACGCCGGTGGCGCAGTTGTTGAGGGTGCCGAGCACCTCCAGGCCCTGCGGATCGGCGGCGGTCTTCATCTGCTCGTGGCCGGCCAGCGGGCCGGCGATGCGCATGGGGGTGAACATGCTGATGCGCCGGTTGTAGGGCGAGTCCATCACCCGCTGCCAGCGCCCGTCCGCGTCCTTCTTCACCTCGATGACCGACACGCCGTGGGCGGCCTGCTCCTTGCGCACCTCGTCCAGCGGACGCGGCCTGCTCTGATCGATAACCCCGCTCGGGTGCAGCGGCGGATTGACATATTCGTGGTTCATCACCAGCAGGCCTCGGTCGGTCTCGCTGGCGAAGGGGAAGAAGTTCATGCCGTCGTGGTTGTCGCCAGCCTGTTTGAGCTGGGCCTGCCAGTCGTCGCTGGCGTCGGGCTTCCAGGCCGGCGCGCCGGGCTCCACCGGGTCGCCCCAGGAGAAGAACGGCGTGGCCGTATAGCCTTCGGCGACCAGCACGCGGTCGAACTGCGGGTCGACCTGTACCGGCACGCTCTTGAAGTCGAGCAGCGCGCTGCCGGAGGAGTCGCCTCTGGCACTCAGGCTGCCGCCGAGAAAGCCCAGCGCGGCCAGGGTCAGGCCGCCCTTGAGCAGGTTGCGCCGGGTCGGGTCGACCAGTTCGGCGAGCGGGGTGTTGGCACTGGGATTGACGGCGATGTCGTCGTGAGCCTGCAGATCGACGTGGAAGCGGCGGTGATCCTGGTTCATCGGGGCTATTCCTGGATTCGATAGTGGAAGGTGTTCTTCACGCCGTGCACGACCATGGCCTGGCCGTTGACGATGCGCGGCTGGTAACGGAAGGTGCGGGCCGCGGCCAGCGAGGGGCGGACGAACAGCGGGTGGCAGTCGCCGACGATCTGCGGGTCCTCCACCCTGCCCTGGGGGTTGACCCGGTAGCGGACCGTGCAGTCGCCCTCGATGCCCTTGTCCAGGGCGCGTTCGGGGTAGTCCGGGGCCTGCTTGGCGATCGGCAGGTACTGGCGGCTGGCCACGGCGGCGGCTTCGGCGCGGGCGCGTTCGGCGGCTTCGGCCTGGCGTTGCCGTTCCTGGCGCTGCGCCAGCGCCTCGGCCTCGCGGCGCCGGCGTTCCTGCTCGCGCTGCCGTTCGATACGCTGCTGCTCGCGCTTCTGCCCCTCCACCCGCTTGCGGGCCAGGGCGGCCTGTTCCAGCTTCTGCCGCTCCAGGCGCGGGTCGGGCTTGGGCGCCTCCACGGGCTTGGGCGGCGCCACCGGCCGGGATGGCTCCGGCGGCGGCTCGACCGGCGCCGGTTCGGCCTGTACGGGCGCCGGCACGGGCGGGGCCGGCGGCGCCAGCGCGACCAGCCGGGTGGTCAGGGTACGCACCTGCGGCGCGGGCGGCGGCTCGTCCTGCCAGCCGAGCAGCAGCAGGGCCAGCACGGCGGCGTGCACGCCCAGGGCCACGCCGACGGCGGCCGCCTGGCGTGGCCAGGTACCATCGGCGCGGCGCGCTGCGCAGGCTGCCGGACTGTCCAGGATCGCGGCGGCAGTCATCGCGGCGCCTCGGTGATCAGCCCAAGCTGGCTCACCCCGCCCTGCTGCAGCGCGGCGATGCCGGCGACCACGCTGGCGTAGTCGGCGTCCCGGTCGGCGCGGACGTAGACCTGGGTGTCGCCGTGCGCGGCGACGATGGCGCCGACCTTGGCGCTCATCTCCGCCAGGTCCACCGCGCTGTCGGTCTGCCCTTCGGTGTCCAGCTCGGCGCCGAGGTTCCAGTAGTAGCTGCCGTCGGCCTTCACCGAAAGGGTGAGGATCTGCTGGCGACTGTCCGTCGGCAGCGCCTCGGCGGCGACCTTGGGCAGCTCGATCGGCACGCCCTGGGTGAGCATGGGCGCGGTGACCATGAAGATCACCAGCAGCACCAGCAGCACGTCGATGTAGGGCACCACGTTCATCTCGGCCTTGGGACCGTGGAGGTTGTGCGGCTTGCGCATGATGCTGTCCTCAGGCCGCCCGGGCGAGGCCGGAAGCCGCCTGCAGGCGGCGGTGCAGGCGGCCCTGCAGCTCGTTGCCGAAGGCGTAGTAGCGACTGCCGAGGCTGGCGACGCGGGCGCTGAAGCGGTTGTAGGCGACCACCGCGGGAATCGCCGCGAACAGGCCGATGGCGGTGGCGATCAGTGCCTCGGCGATACCCGGCGCGACGGTGGAGAGGGTGGCCTGCTGCACCTGCGACAGACCGATGAAGGAATTCATGATCCCCCACACGGTGCCGAACAGGCCGATGTAGGGGCTCACCGAGCCGATGGTGGCGAGCAGCGCCAGGCCCTTGCCGAGGCGCTCCTCCTCCTCGCTGATGGCCACCAGCAGGCTGCGCTCGACCCCCTCGATCACCGCCTCGGGCGCAACGCCAGGCTCGCGCCCGAGCTGCTGGAACTCGCCGTAGCCGGCGCGGAACAGGCGCTCCAGAGCAGCGTCGGCGGGCAGTTCGTCGCCAGTCTCGCGATATAGCTGGGCGAGATCATTGGTGCCGCGAAAGCGCCGTAGGAAGTCCTTGAGCAGGCGCTCGCTGGCGCCGAGCAGCAGGCTGCGCTGGACGATCAGGTACCAGCTGGCGAGAGAGGCGAGGACCAGGGTCAGCATGACCAACTGAACCAGCAGGCTGGCTTCGCCGATCAGGCCCCAAACGCTCGTCTGTTCGGGGGTGGCGTGCATGGTGTGGCTCCTTTTCTGTACCCACTCCCGGAAGAGCGGGCTGTCGAGTGCTATTCGAGTGCCTGACTGTTACCGGCCGATGACAGCCGGGCTATTCCAGGCCGAGGGCTGCGGCGACTTTGCTCCAGGGCACGAACTTGAAGTTCTGGGTCTGCTCGGGCATGCGCTTGCGGCCGTCCTGCACCACCAGCATTCCCCGGCTCCAGGGACCGCCGAGGTTGGCCGAGACCACCTCCAGGCCGTCGGTCTCGGAGGCACCGTCGATGCCCGGCTCGCCGTTCAGGCCGACCCGGAAGGCGCCCCGCAGGGCGTAGGGCGGCTCGGCGTCGATCACCACATAGCTGTCGTTGCCCTGGCTGGAAATCACCAGATAGTCGCGCGCGGCGGACCGGTAGAGGGCAACCCCCTCGGCGTCGGCGTGCAGCGTCGCGCCGACCCGGATCACGCTCTCCGGCGTGGCAGGCGCGTCCGGGCGGGCATCCACCACCCACACCCCGACTTTCTCCTCGCCGAGGAACAGACGCTGGCGCCGGTCGTCGGCGACGCAGCCCTCGGGCTGGCTGTCCACCTGGAAGCGGCGTACCAGCTCGCCGCCCACCGTGTCGCTGGCGGCGCTCAGGCGGTACTGCAGGAAGCTGCCGTCCTTGCCGTTGGCGAAGGCGTACAGCTCGCCCGGGGCCGGCTGGAACAGGCAGATGCCGTAGATCTCCGCCAGCGGCGTGGGGATTTCGCCGGCCTCGCGCAGCTCGCCGCTGGCGCGGTCGATGGCGAACACGGCGATGCTGTTGCGGTCGCGGTTGCTGGCCACAGCCAGATCGACCCGCGTGTCGCCCAGCAGGAAGTCCGGGCGCACATCGACGTTGTTCAGGCGGCCCACCGGCAGGTCCTGCAGCAGCTTGCCGTCGAGGTCGTAGACCTGCAGACCCGCCTTCTTGTTGGTGCCGAGCACCCGCGACAGCGCCGGCCGCTCGGGATTGACCCAGATCGCCGGGTCGTCGGCGGCATCGCCGTGGCTGCCGACCGGCTCGCTCTGGCGCAGCGCGCCGACAGTCGCCAGCACCGGCGGCAGTTCCGGCGGCCGGGGCTGCCAGTCCAGCCCGCCCCGGTAGACGCGCCCGTCGTCCTGGACCAGCAGCTCCAGGCCCTGGCCGGCCGGCCGCACGGCCAGACGCTCGGGCTTCTCCAGCCCGGCGAGCGACAGGCCGGGCAATGCCTTCCAGCCCTTGCCCTCCTGCTGGTAGAGATGCAGCTCGGCACGCTGCGGGTCCAGCGCCAGCAGGCCGCCGGGCACCGCGGCCATGGCGCCGGCGACGCCCTCGAGCGCGCCGAACGGCTTGAGCATGTCCACCGGACGGCGCACGGCATCGGCCTCGGGATGCGCCGGATAGGCCCACAGGCCGACTTCCTCCTCGTTGACGAACAGCAGGCCCGCCGCATCCTCGACCTGGCAGTATTCGGCCCCGGGCGGCAGCGGCACGGAACGCACCAGCCGCGGTGCGTCGGACAGCCGCTCGCCGCCACCGACCAGCCACTGTTCGCCCCTGCCCTCCTCGCCGACCAGGAACAGGTGGAGATTGGCCGCCTCGTCGCGGTACAGGCACAGCCCGGCGAGGGCGTAGTCGCGTGCAGGCATCACCTGTGGCCGCCCCCACTGGCGGCTGGCCGGGTCGAGGCCGACCAGCATGGCCTGCTGGCCGTTCTCGTCCAGGGCGGCGACGACCAGTTGGCGGCCGGCGGTGCGGCTGTCCAGAGTGGCATAGCTGCCGGGCAGACGCGCCAGCTCGTGGCCCTCGCCATCGAGCAGCAGCAGGCCGCGACGCTTGCTGGCGGCGAGGCGCAGCTCGGCGCCGCCGGCCAGGTCGACCGGAACGAAGCGCAGGTCGTCGACCTCGGCAAGATCCGCCGGCGTGAACGTCAGGTCTGAGGTGGCGGCGAATGCCAGGGGGCCGCACGCGCAATCGGCCAGGGCCAGGCCGGCAAGCAGCAGGGCGGCCAGGGGAGTGCGGGAAAGCGAAGGAATCATGTCGCGGGTAGTCCTTTGTCATGGCGAGACGGTCCCTCTGCGCAAGGGAGAGGGGACAGGCGCCTGTGGCGGATCAGAAGTTGACGAGGGTCAGGCCGAGCTTGTAGGTCGGGCCGTATTCCTCGTACTGGGCGTTGAAGCTGCGGTGGCCGCTGTAGACGTAGTAGTGCTCGTCGGTGAGGTTCTGCGCCTCGAAGGTCAGCTTCAGGTTCTTGGTCAGGGAATAGCGCGCGCTGAAATCGACGAAGGTCTGGTCGTCCACGTACAGGTCGTGGTCCTCGTCGTCGATGCCGGCCACCTCCTGGAGGTAATCGGACTTGTAGTTGAGCGACAGGCGCAGGCTCAGCCGGTCGTCCTCCCAGCCGAGCATCAGGTTGCCGACCCGCTTGGACTGGTTGGGCAGGTCGATGTCGCGGCGGAGCGTGCGCCCGGTCTCCGGATCGCGGCCGCTGATGCTGGCGTCGGAATGGGTGAAGGTGAGGTTGCTGCCGATCAGCAGACCGTTCCAGGGCGCCGGCAGCCAGTCGAATTTCTGCGACCAGGCCAGCTCCAGCCCCCAGAGGTCGGCGCGGTCGCCGTTGTCGAAGGTGTTCGCCTCGGAGAAGTCGACCCAGTCGCCGCGGCCGGCCAGGTCGGTGTTGTAGGCGAAGTTGTCGATGTCCTTGTAGAAGAGGAAGGCCGAGACCACGCCGGCGCGGCCCAGGTAGTGCTCGATGCCCAGGTCGAAGTTGCGCGACTCCAGGGGATCGAGGTTCGGGTTGCCGAAGCTGGCCTCGTCGCCGTCGATGACGAAGCCGGGGGCCAGTTGGCCGAAGGTCGGGCGCACCACCGAATGGGTGAGGGCGGCGCGCACCTGGGTGTCCTTGCCCAGTTGATAGCGCAGGTGCAGCCCCGGCAGCCAGTGGTCGTAGGTGTTGCGCTCGTCGATCCCCTCGAAGCGGCTGTCGCGGATGCCGGTGCCGCGGGCCTCGAAGCGGGTTCGTTCGTAGCGCATGCCGGCGATGACGCGCAGGTCGCCGACGTCCAGGGTGTGCATCAGGTAGGCGGCGTCGATGTCCTCGCGCATGTCGTAGTCGTTCACCCGCGACTCCTCCGCGTCGTAGAAGGCGTTGCGGTCGAGCCCGCCGAGCAGGCTCTTGATCCTGCCGGCGGACAGGCCCGGGCCGAAGCGGCCGAGGCCGTAGTCCACCGAACCCTTGGTGAAGTTGCCCATGGCCAATTGCGCATCGCTCAGGCCGTGCTCGTCGAAGTCCTCGTAGGTCCAGACGTCGGTGTCGCTGTCCTTGTCGCGGCGGCTCAGCTTGCCGCCGAACTTGACCTGGGCGGCATGGCCGGACAGCTCGTAGTCGCGGGCCAGGTCGAGCTTGAGGTTGTGCTCGGTGTCGGTGGTGCGGTTCTTGGACCGCTCCACCTCGTCGAGGCTGAAGCTGTCGGCCTCGAAGAACGCGTCGCCGATGTTCAGGTGCGGCTTCGAGCGGCTGGTGAAACCGACGTTGGCGAAGTCGTCGTTGCTCTCGAAGGTAGCGTTCAGCCCATTGGGGGTGTTCTCGCTGGAACGGCTGTAGCCGACCTGCCCCGTCAGGGTCCAGGGGCCGAGCAGGCGCTCGCCGCCGAGCACGTAGGAGCGGATCGTCTGGATTTCCTTGCGGTCCTTCAGCTCGCGCCAGCCCTCGGCCTCGCCGGTTTCGCCCGGCGCCAGGGGATCGGCGAACTCGACGCCGGCGGCATTGCGCGTCTCGCTGTCCTGGTAGCGGCTGTAGAGGGTACGCAGGTAGTAGCTGGAGTAGTCGTCCGGGCGGTAGTCGAAGTTGAGGCCGAAGCCGGTGCGCTCGCGGCTGATCTCATAGTCGCGCAGCTCCGCCTCCTCCAGCCGCGGACCGTCCGCGAAGTCCCAGCCGCCGCCGGTTTCCACGTTGTCCGAGCCGAAGTCACGGTCCGACCAACTGTACGCCGCGGCCACGCCGAAGTTGTCGACGCCGTCGCCGAGGCTGAAGCGCTGGCTGATCGCGCCGGAGAACTTCGGGCTGTTCTCGCTGACGTTCTCGTCGTGGCTGCCCTCGCCGCTCAGGGTGTAGAACAGCCCGTCGTGGTCGAAGGCGGACAGGCTTTCCACCTCGATGGTGCCGCCCAGGGAGTTGGCGTCCATGTCCGGGGTCAGGGTCTTGACCACCGAGAGCGACTGCACCAGCTCGGCCGGCAGCGCGTCGAGGGCCACCGCGCGGCGGCCGCTTTCCGGTGCCGGCACCAGGGTGCCGTTGATGGTCACGCTGTTCAGGTCAGGCCCCAGGCCGCGCACGCTGACGAAGCGGCCCTCGTTCTGGTCGCGCTCGATGGACACGCCGGGCAGGCGCTGCGCCGCCTCGGCGACGTTCTGGTCGGGCAACTGGGCGACGCCGTCGGCGTGCACGGTGCTTTGCACGCGCTCGGAGCGGCGCTGCTCCTTCAGCGCCTTGTCCATGCTGGCGGCCTGGCCGACCACCTCGACATGCTCGGTGGCGCCGGCGCTCTCCTGCGCGGCCCCGACCGGCGCGGCGGCGATGGCCAGCGCCAGGGCGCTGAGGCCGAAGCCTCCCTGGCGAGTGGTGAGTCGGCGTTGCTGCATCTCGGTTTCCCCCCTTCTCGATGCCGACGGGCAAAGGACCCGACGAAGTGGGAGGGCAAGCTAGGAGCGCGGCATGGCAGTTCCATGACAGGCAGCGCCGGAAGCCGCCTAAAACGGGGCTTTCGGGGCGTTTTCCGGCGCCGAATGGCCCGAAATGCCCCCTCCGCGCAGCCGCCGGGACGGGGCAAAGGCGCGCACCGCCCCATCCGCGGTGGCGCCAGGCGGCTCGGCACCGGAAAAAAGCCCGAACCGGGCTGGCCCGATTTGCCCCCTCCGCCGTAACCAATCGGTCATGTGCCTCTGCTCTGCTAGCGGCCTCTCCAGCCACGCCAGGGAGCCGATCCGATGCCAAGCCTGCTGCGCCACCATCGCCTCAAGCTGTTCGCCGTGCTGCTGGCGGCCAACCTCGCCCTGTTGCTGCACCTGGCGGCCGGCGACCTCATCCCGCCGCACGACTGGGTCCTGCTGGACATCTTCGGCGAAGGCGGCGCGGCGCTGCTGGCGCTGGCCTGGCTGGGCCTGGTGCTCAAGAGCCGTCCGGCCGGGCGGGTGACCAACCTGCTGACCCTGGGGCTGGGCTGCGTGTTCTTCTCCTGGTGGGTGGACTGCCTCGACGAGTTCATCCGCCTGCCCGAGCAGGTGCACTGGGATCACTGGCTGGAATCGGCGCCCATGCCGTTCGGCCTGCTGCTGCTGACCTACGGCCTGTATCACTGGCACCACGAGCAGTTGGCGATCAGCGCCCAGATGGAAAAGCGCGAGCGGCTGTTCCGCGAGCACCTGCTGTTCGACAAGCTGACCCCCCTGGCCGGCGCCGACTACCTACGCCGCCAGCTGCAACTGAGCCTGGAGGAGAGCGCCCGGGAGGGTCAGCCGCTGTCGCTGGTGGCGGTGGACCTGGACCACTTCGACGCCATCAACCAGCGCTTCGGCCACGCCGAGGGCGACGCGGTGCTGCAGGCAGTGACCCAGCTGCTGCTGCTCAACCTGCGCCGCCAGGATCTGCTCTGCCGGCTGGCCGGCGACCGCTTCGTGATCCTGCTGCCCAATACCGGCGAGGCCCAGGCCCGCCAACTGGCCGGGGAAATGGCCCTGGCCATCGAGCATCTGGCACACAAGACCCGCCAGCATGGCGAGCGCCTGCATCTTAAGGCCGGCGTGGCCAGCGTGATGGCCCTTGACGAGGATGCCGAACAGCTGCTGCGCCGCCTCAACCTGGCCCTGGCCCGCGCCAAGCAGAGCCTGGCGCTGAGTGCCTGAGGACAGCCCCATGCGCGAGCCGTGGTACGAGCGCGACAGCCGCTTCATCGCCGCCCATCAACAACCCGCCAGCCTGATCGACCTGTGCCTGGGCCGCGGCATCGACAGCCACCGCCTGCTGCGTGGCACCGGGCTGTTCCACGAGGACATCCTGGGCGGCGCGACGCTGATCAGCCCCGAGCAGTACCTGCAGCTGATCGACAACGCCCAGCGCCTGCTGGCGGCGGACGACTCCAGCTTTCTCTTCGGCCAACGGCTGCTGCCCGGCCATCACGGCGCGGCCAGCCAGGCCCTGGCGCTGGCCGGCAACCTGCAGGAGGCGCTGCAACTGCTCGACGACCTGCGCGCCCTGCTCTGCCCCCTGCTGAGCCCGCGGCTGGTCTGCGACGGGCAGCACGCCTACCTGTACTGGCTCGACAGCTGCGGCGCCGGGCCGTTGCAGCGCTTTCTGGTGGAGGCGCACATGGCGGCGCTGACGGCGCTGGGCCGGCGCCTCGGCGGGGAGCGCCTGCCCTGGCGCTACCATTTCCGCCATGCCGAGCCCCGCTATGTCGAGCAGTACTGGGTGCACCTGGGCGAGGACCTGCACTTCGCCAGCCCCTGCGACCTGATGCGCCTGCCGCTGGCCTGCCTGACCCGCCCGCTGCCCCAGGCCACCCCGACCGCCGCCGCGGTGAGCCGCCGCCAGGCCCGCGCGCAACTGGAGGCCACAGGGCCGGCGGCCAGCCTGCTCGACTGCCTGTACCGCTGGCTGCTCGACCACGTGCGCGAGGCCCCCGGCCTGGAGCGGGCCGCCGAGGCCTTCGCCATGAGCCCGAGCACCCTCAAGCGCAAACTGCGCAAGCACACCACCTGCTACCAGGAACAGCACGACCGGGTCCGCCTGCACGTGGCGCTCTATCTCCAGCAGGTGAAGGGATACAGCAACGAGGCGATCGCCAGCTACCTGCACTTCCACGACGCCAACAACTTCCGTCGCTCGTTCAAGCGCTGGACCGGCATGCCGCCTAGCGCCCTGCGCCTGCTGTCGGGCAGTTGAATCCCACCGGGAAATACCGGCGACGGACACTGCACGGCCGAGTCCCACCCCGTCCCGGACACCACGCACCGCCACGTACAGACCCCGAACGCTCCGTACCCCACCGAACGAAAAAACCCTTTGCGTCTTCCGCCGCCCGTCCGCACGGCGGCCTTGTGCCGGGAAAAAACGCCCGAAAAGGGTCGGCACGGCGCCTCCGAAAGACTCCGAAATAATGCCATAACCTATTGATAAACAAGGACTACACAAGGGATGTGCAGCCCGGGCGGGGAATTCCCGCAGACGCTGCATGGGCATGTGGCACGCATCCTGCCATCTCCTCTTCGCCAACCGGTTTTTCCGGTCCCCGATCGAGTGCCGGGCACGGGGTTCGATCAACGCATAGAGCCGAGGAGACTTCAACCATGCCAATGGTATTGCTGGAATGTGACAAGGACATACCCGAGCGCCAGAAACACATCTATCTGAAGGCGCCCAACGAGGACACCCGCGAGTTCCTGCCGATCGCCAACGCGGCGACCATCCCGGGCACCCTGTCCGAACGCGGCTGCGCCTTCTGCGGCGCCAAGCTGGTGATCGGCGGCGTGCTGAAAGACACCATCCAGATGATTCACGGCCCGCTCGGCTGTGCCTACGACACCTGGCACACCAAGCGCTACCCGACCGACAACGGCCACTTCAACATGAAGTACGTCTGGTCGACCGACATGAAGGAAAGCCATGTGGTGTTCGGCGGCGAGAAGCGCCTCGAGCAGAGCATGCACGAGGCCTTCGACGAGATGCCGGACATCAAGCGGATGATCGTCTACACGACCTGCCCGACCGCGCTGATCGGCGACGACATCAAGGCCGTGGCCAAGAAGGTGATGAAGGAGCGTCCCGACGTGGACGTCTTCACCGTCGAGTGCCCCGGCTTCTCCGGCGTGTCCCAGTCCAAGGGCCACCATGTCCTGAACATCGGCTGGATCAACGAGAAAGTCGAGACGATGGAGAAGGAGATCACCAGCGAATACACGATGAACTTCATCGGTGACTTCAACATCCAGGGCGATACCCAGCTGCTGCAGACTTACTGGGACCGCCTGGGCATCCAGGTCGTCGCCCACTTCACCGGCAACGGCACCTACGACGACCTGCGCTGCATGCACCAGGCCCAGCTCAACGTGGTGAACTGCGCGCGTTCCTCCGGCTACATCGCCAACGAACTGAAGAAGCGCTACGGCATCCCGCGTCTGGACATCGACTCCTGGGGCTTCAGCTACATGGCCGAGGGCATCCGCAAGATCTGCGCCTTCTTCGGCATCGAGGAGAAGGGCGAAGCGCTGATCGCCGAGGAATACGCCAAGTGGAAGCCGAAGCTCGACTGGTACAAGGAACGCCTGCAGGGCAAGAAGATGGCGATCTGGACCGGCGGCCCGCGCCTGTGGCACTGGACCAAGTCGGTCGAGGACGACCTCGGCATCCAGGTGGTGGCCATGTCCTCCAAATTCGGCCATGAGGAAGACTTCGAGAAGGTCATCGCCCGCGGCAAGGAAGGCACCTATTACATCGACGACGGCAACGAGCTGGAATTCTTCGAGATCATCGACCTGGTCAAGCCGGACGTGATCTTCACCGGCCCGCGCGTCGGCGAGCTGGTCAAGAAGCTGCACATCCCCTATGTCAACGGCCACGGCTACCACAACGGCCCGTACATGGGCTTCGAGGGCTTCGTCAACCTGGCCCGCGACACCTACAACGCCGTGCACAACCCGCTGCGCCACCTGGCCGGCGTGGACATCCGCGACCGCTCGCAGGAAACGCCGGTCATCGTGCGGGGGGCCGCCTGATGAGCCAGTCCCATCTCGACGATCTGTTCGACTACACCGAGGAGCGCTGCCTGTGGCAGTTCTTCTCGCGCACCTGGGACCGCGAGGAAAACATCGAGGGCGTGCTCGGCCAGGTCGCCCGCCTGCTGACCGGCCAGGAGCCGCTGCGCGGCACCCCGCAGGAGCGCCTGTTCTACGCCGACGCCCTGGCCATGGCCAACGACGTTCGCGAGCGCTTCCCCTGGGCATCGCAGGTCGACAAGGAAGAAATCGCCTTCCTGATCGACGGCCTCAAGTCCCGTCTGGTCGACGTGACCATCACCCGTTCGACCAACCGCGAACTCAACCACCACCTCTACTGAGTCACAGCTGCGGGAGCGGCCCGAAGACCGCTCCCGTCCGCGAAGGAGACATTTCATGAGCAATTGCGAGCTAACCGTACTGAAGCCGGCTGAGGTCAAGCTGGTCAAGCGGGAGCGCGAAGGCATCATCAACCCGATGTACGACTGCCAGCCCGCGGGCGCCCAGTACGCCGGCATCGGCGTCAAGGACTGCATCCCGCTGGTCCACGGCGGCCAGGGCTGCACGATGTTCGTCCGCCTGCTGTTCGCCCAGCACTTCAAGGAAAACTTCGACGTCGCCTCGACCTCGCTGCACGAGGAGTCGGCGGTGTTCGGCGGCGCCAAGCGCGTCGAGGAAGGCGTGCTGGTCCTGGCCCGCCGCTATCCGGAACTGCGGGTGATCCCGATCATCACCACCTGCTCCACCGAGGTCATCGGCGACGACATCGAGGGCACCATCCGGATCTGCAACAAGGCACTTGCCACCGAGTTCCCGGAGCGCAAGATCCATCTGGCTCCCGTCCATACGCCGAGCTTCAAGGGCAGCCACATCACCGGCTACGCCGAATGCGTGAAGTCGATGTTCAAGACCATCACCGACGTGCATGGCAAAGGCCAGCCGACCGGCAAGCTCAACGTCTTCCCGGGCTGGGTCAACCCCGGCGACGTGGTGCTGCTCAAGCGCTACTTCAAGGAAATGGGCATCGACGCCACGGTGTTCATGGACACCGAGGACTTCGACTCGCCGATGCTGCCGAACAAGAGCATCGAAACCCACGGCCGCACCACGGTCGAGGACATCGCCGACAGTGCCAACGCCCTGGCCACCCTGGCCCTGGCCCGCTACGAGGGCGCGACCACCGGCGAGTACCTGCAGAAGTCCTTCGAGGTGCCGAACCATCTGGTCAACACCCCCTACGGCATCAAGAACACCGACGACATGCTGCGCCGGATCGCCGAC
This sequence comes from Azotobacter armeniacus, assembly GCF_054779355.1. Lineage (NCBI taxonomy): Bacteria > Pseudomonadati > Pseudomonadota > Gammaproteobacteria > Pseudomonadales > Pseudomonadaceae > Azotobacter > Azotobacter armeniacus. The sequence continues at coordinate 33,996 of NZ_BAAGYK010000006.1, read as the reverse complement.
ATCACCGGCAAGGAGATCCCCGAGTCGCTGGTCCGCGAGCGCGGCATCGCGCTGGATGCGCTGGCCGACCTGGCGCACATGTTCTTCGCCAACAAGAAGGTGGCGATCTTCGGTCACCCGGACCTGGTGCTCGGCCTGGCGCAGTTCTGCCTGGAAGTGGAACTGGAACCGGTGCTGCTGCTGATCGGCGACGACCAGGGCAGCAAGTACAAGAAGGACCCGCGCCTCCAGGAGCTCAAGGACGCCGCGCACTTCGACATGGAGATCGTCCACAACGCCGACCTCTGGGAGCTGGAGAAGCGCATCAACGACGGCCTGCAACTCGACCTGATCATGGGTCACTCGAAGGGCCGCTACGTCGCCATCGAGGCCAACATCCCGATGGTCCGCGTCGGCTTCCCGACCTTCGACCGCGCCGGCCTCTACCGCAAGCCGAGCATCGGCTACCAGGGCGCCATGGAGCTCGGCGAGATGATCGCCAACGCCATGTTCGCCCACATGGAATACACCCGTAACAAGGAATGGATCCTCAATACGTGGTGAGTTGCCAGTCCCGCGGCGGTCCCCTGCTCCGGCAGGGGCCTCCGCCCCCTGTGCCAATCCGGCCGCCATGCCGCCTTCGGGAGAGAGCCATGAAACAGCGACAGGAAATGGTCGCCCAATATCGCGCGTGCTTCGGCGAGCTGTGCGCCCGACCGGAACACCGCCCCATCGAACCCTACACCCGCCCACGGCGCCTGAGCTTCGCGGAGCCGGAAACCGACGCCACCCGCCGCGTGCCCGGCCGCCTGGTGCTGGCGCTGACCAGCGCCTACGCCCTGCTGGCCGACTGGCAGGAGTGCCGCGATCCGTCGCTGGCCGAGCTCGGCAGCTGGCAACGCTACCTCGCCCTGCCGCGGCGCACCCCGGCGGAGAAGCTGATGGCCGAAGTCTTCCGCATCCTGCGGGTGTTCCGCGCCGCGGCGATCCAGCACAACGGCGCCATCGAAATCCGCGACGACGGGCTGATCCGCGCCAGCTGCACCTACAACCGCTGCGCGCTGAACCTTCTGATCAGCCAGACCGGCCTCGAACTGCTGGCCGCCTGCGTCGCCGGCCACCTCGAATCCTTCGACCAGCCCTACAGCGACGCCTACCAGGAACTGCTGCTCGGCCAGTACTACGCCGACATCGTCGCCGAGATCCGTGCCTTCGCCGACGACGACCGGGTGCTGTTCCAGTTCCGCCACAAATGCTGGTTCAATCGCCACCTGCGCCTGGACTGCGACAACCCCCGCCTGCACCTCGAAGAGGACGGCCACTACCGCGTCGACCTGGGCAAGTACGGCGAAAACGCCGCCCGCCACCCGATCGACTTCTACATCACCCTCGACAACCGCCTGCACATCGTGCCGGTCGAGGCCCTGAAAGCCGGGCGCATCGCCGCCGCCGAACTGCCCCGCTGGCAGGCCCGCACGGACGCCGAGGCGCGGCTGCCAGACGCCTTTCGCCTGCGTTTCGCCCACGAGAAGAACGTCGTCGGCCTGCCGATGACCTGAACGCCGCGCGCCGGGCCGCGCCCGGCGCCAGCTGAGCCACCCCGAGGACACGGACATGAACGAGATGGGCCACCTGAAGATCGCCATCACCAGCAACGACCTGCTGCAGGTCGATGCCAACTTCGCCACCGCCAGGCAGATCGTCATCTACGACGTCACCTACGACGAGGCCAGCTTCCTCGACGTCGTGCAGTTCAAGGGCGGCGGCAAGGGCGGCGACGGCAAGCGCGGCCCCGGCGGCGGCGCCGGTTGCTCCATGGGCGACCCGACCGGCGGCGCCTCGGTCGACCAGATCCAGCTGCGCGTCGATGCCTTGGAAGGCTGCGCCGTGCTCTTCACCCTCGCCCTCAGCGACTTCGCCGCGGTCAAGGTGAAGAGCGCCGGGGTGTTCCCGGTGAAGATGCAGCACCCCCGCGAGATCGACGAGGTGGTCGAGCACCTGCAGCGGATGATGCAGAACAACCCGCCGCTGTGGCTGCGCAAGGCGCTGGGCTACGGCGTGCGCAACCCCGACTACCTGATCGAGCGCGAGGCATGAACGGCGTCTGCCCGCTGCCCCTCGAGCGCGCCTTGGCCCCGGCCTCCGACGCCGGGCGCAGCACGCCGACGGCGGCCGCTGGCGGCTCGCCGGTGCTGCTGCGGCTCGACCGGGTGTCGATCGAGCGCAGCGGCAAGCGGATCCTCGAAGGCCTTGACCTCGACATCCGCCGCGGCAGCATCACCGCCATCGTCGGCCCCTCGGGGATCGGCAAGAGCACCCTGCTGGCTACCCTCAACGGCCTGCTGCCACCCGCTTCCGGCACCCTCAGCGTGGACGGCATCGGCCGCCTGCAGACCCCGGCCAGCCTGCTCGCCCACCGCCGCAGCAGCGCCACGGTGTTCCAGGAACATGCGCTGATCGCCCGCCTGTCGGCGCTCGACAACGTGCTGCTCGGCCTCGCCGACCGCCGCCACCCGCTGTCGCCGCTGCCCTGGCCGCGGGCGATGCGCGAGCAGGCCCTCGCCGCCCTCGCCGAGGTCGGCCTACTCGGCAAGGCCCTGGACCCGGTCGCCCGGCTCAGCGGCGGCGAGCGCCAGCGCGTCGGCATCGCCCGCGCCCTGGTGCGCGAGCCGCGCCTGCTGCTGGCCGACGAGCCCTTCGCCTCGGTCGACCCGGCCCTCGCCGAGCGCCTGGCCGGCGAATTCCGCCGGCTGGTGCGCGACCACGCGCTGACCCTGGTGATCGTCCTGCACCAGCTCGACCTGGCCCGCCGGCTGGCCGAGCGCATCGTCGGCCTGGCCGACGGGCGGATCGCCTTCGACGGCCCGCCGTCGCGCTTCGACGCCGCCGCCCAGGCGCGCCTGTTCCCCCTGCATCCCGCCCCGGAACCCACCTGCCACCCGTGAAAGGAAACGCCTCCATGACCCGACTGCTCAAGCGCCTGCGCCCGCTGTTCGCCGCGCTGCTCCTGCCGGCCGCCCTCGCCGCCCACGCCGACGAGGCGGCCCTGCCGAAGAAGCTGACCATCGGCCTGCTGCCCGGCGAGTCCGCGCCCACCGTGATGCGCCTCAACGAACCGCTGCGCACTCACCTAGAAAAGACCCTCGGCATGCCCGTCGAACTGACCGTCGGCGCCAACTACGCGGCGACCGGCGAGGCGCTGCGCTTCGGCCGCATCGACATCGCCTACCTGGGTCCGGTGACCTACATCCTGCAGAGCAAGCGCGCGCACCTCGAACCCTTCGCCCGCCCGACCCACGCCCAGGTCGGCCCGACCTTCCAGGCGGTGCTGATCGTCCCGGCCGACAGCCCGGCGCGCAGCTTCCAGGACCTGCGCGGCCAGGACGTCGCCTTCGGCGATCCGGCCTCCACCTCGGGCACCTGGGTGCCGCGCTGGATGCTGGCCGACGCCGGGCTGGTCTCCGGGCGCGACTACCGCCTGCGCGTGCTCGGCGCCCACGATGCGGTGGCGCTGGCCGTCGCCGGCAAGAAGGTCGCCGCCGGCGGCCTGTCCAAACCGATCTACGAACGCCTGATCAGGGAAGGCAAGCTCGATGCCGCCAAGGTGCGCGTGCTGGCCGACTCGCCGCCGATCCCCGAATACCTGTGGACCTTCCGCGAGGGCCTGGCGCCGGAGCTGAAGGAGAAGATCCGCCGCGCCTTCTTCAGCCTCGACGATCCGGCCGCGCTGGCAGTGTTCCGCGCCGAAGCCTTCATTCCGGCTGCCGACGCCGACGTCGACCGGGTGCGCCAGTGGATCTCGGTGGTCGAGCGCGAGCATCCCGAAGCCGTGACGGTGAAGCCGTGAGCGCCGCCCTCGCCCAACGTCAGGCGTTGCTGAAGGCGACGGCGCAACGCGCCTGGCTGTCGCGCCTCGCGCTGCTGCTCGGACTCGGCGTGGTGCTGCTGGCCACCGGCCACACCGGCGCACTCGATGCCGAGCGCTACCGCGAGCTGCTGCCGACCCTCTGGACCCTGGCCGGCGACGCCTGGCCGCCGGCGTTCGAGCGCTGGGAGCACTGGAGCAAGCCGCTGCTCGACACCCTGACCATGAGCGTCGCCGGCACCGTCGGCGGCATCCTCGTCGCCCTGCCGCTCGGCGCCCTGGCGGCCGGCGGCCAGGCCCCCGCGCCGCTGCGCCAGCTGGTCCTGCTGCTGCTCAACAGCATCCGTTCGATCCCCAGCCTGCTGTGGGGCATCCTGTTCGTCGCCGCGGTGGGCTTCGGCCCGCTGCCCGGGGTGCTTGCGCTGGCCACCCACTCCACCGGCATGCTCGGCAAGTTCTTCGCCGAGATCTTCGAGCACGTCGACCGCGCCCCGGTGGACGCGCTGCGCAGCCAGGGCGTCCCGGTGCTCGGCGTGCTGCGCTTCGGCGTGCTGCCGCAGGTGCTGCCGCGGCTGGTCGACGTCGCCCTCTACCGCTGGGAACACAACATCCGCGCCGCCACCACCCTGGGCGCGATCGGCGCCGGCGGCCTGGGGCTGGAGATCGTCACCGCCTTCCACCTCTTCGAATACCGCGAGGCCCTGGCCCTGATCGCCGTCCTGCTGGCGCTGGTCAGCCTCGTCAACCTGCTCGGCGCGCAGATCCGCCGCCGTTTCCTCGACCACACCACCGCTTAAGGAGGCATTTCCGATGAGTGTCGAATCCGCCAAGGCCTACATCAACCGCATGCGCAGCGACGAAGCGTTCAAGAACCTGGTCAACGAAGGCGCGGAAGACGAACAGGCGAGCTGGGCGCTGCTCAAGGAGCACGGCTTCGAGTTCACCATGAACGAATTCCGCCAGGCCCAGGACGAGATCTACGCCGAGCACGGCATCACCCCCCTCTGAGCAACACCCTCCCCTGCGACTGCAGCTTTGCTGCCGACCGGACTCCCTGCCGGTCGGCGTTTTTTTCGTGCCCCGTATGCGCCTCCAGGTTCTTGATGCGCGGGCCCGGCTCGTCGTGTTCGTGGAACAGGCGACCGCCGGCCCCCCGCTCGCGCCCGACCGCTTATGCTGATGAGAGAAGGAACCACCGACAGGAATCCCCATGGCCCGGTTCATCGTCATCGAATCCTTGGACGGCGTCGGCAAGACGACCCTGGTCCGCAACCTGGCCGCCGCGCTCGGCGGGATCGCCATGAGCATGCCCGGCCCGGCGATAAAGCCGCTGCGCGAGCAGATCCACACCGTGCTGGGCGACGCCAGGATCGCCCATGCCCTGTTCTACCTCGCCATCGCCGCCGCCGAGGGCGCCAAGGCGCGGGCCGCGGCGGACGCCGGCCAGAGCGTGGTAATGGACCGCTTCCTGGCCTCCACCATCGCCTATGCGCGGGCGCGTGGCGTCGCGGCCGACTTCGACGCCCTGCTCCCGGCCCTGCCGCGCCCGGACGTCTCGGTACTGCTCACCCTGGACGAGGACGAACGCGTCCGCCGCCTGGGCGCCCGCGGGGAAATGAGCCTCGCCGACATCCAGAGCCTGGACCCCGCGTTCCGCGGCGTGGTCATGGCCGAACTCAGAGCACGATGCGATCTGGAAGTGGATGTGACCGGGGCGGATGAGGAAGAAGCGGTGCGGCGGGTGATCGAGGTGGTTGGGACGTACCGGTCTAGCTAAACCGCGGATCGCGCAGCCTTGCCGTGCTGCCGTAGCCTGCATACAGTCCATGAGGGGAATTGTCGGTTCGCGCGACACCATCTGCGAGGCTTTCTTCTGCATTGCCGACTGGGGAGAGTGGAAAACAGCGAAGCCTTTTCCGCACCCGATAGGCGGACCACCTCGCTGCAAAGAGATGAAATGTCACTAGACCACTTGCCCTATAGGGCACGGGCTCGCGCTACCGTAGCATTGAACGGGCCGCCGATGTAAACGCGACCTCTTCGGATCAAAAAGGACTCGTCATGAAAGACTTCAGAAAAGCCCTGTTCTTCAGCCTCTCTCTGACCGCCCTCAGCGTGGCCGCCATCCCGGCCCAGGCCAACAGCGACCGTTCGCTTGTCCCGACGGAGCCGCGCAGCGAAACCTCTTCGGCCCTCGCTACACAAGTTCAGCAACCGCAAGTTTCAAACGTGTTCGCCTCGGCGAACAACCCATCCGAAGGCCTTCAACGAAACATGACGGTCGCCTCCTTGGCTACTAGCTGTGCCGATCCCCAGCCTTGGTACATGTTCAGCGGTATAGAGGCGCTTACTTGCCTATTTTCCGGACAGTGGTCTTACCAACAGCGGTAGTGGTTGTAATGACCCGCCGAAACCTGCACAGGTTAAACGGCTAAAGCATAAGCTTGAGCCGATGTTTTCATGCCCAGGGCCTGATGCGGCCTCCAGTGGTCGCTATGCAGGAAAAAGGGGGGCAGGCACCCGGCCCCCATCGGCGACGGTGTTCCAGGCTCTGGAGATCGTCACCGCCCTCCTCGTGCCGGCGCCGGTCAGGCTGCTCGGCGCGCAGATCCGCCACCGTTTCCTCGAGCACACCACCACCGCTTAAAGCGATGGGATTTCGAATCCGCCAAGACCCGCATTAACCGCATACACACCGACGACGACTTCCGCCATCTGGCCGGCGAAGGCCCGGAAGGTGAACAGGCGAGCTGGGCAAGGAGAGGCTGGCCGTCCCCCCACGATCGCGTAATACCGTGCGGCAGGTCTGCCGCCACCGGGGCTGAAGTGAACACGTCACGCCAGCTGGGGTCAATTCAGCTGCTTGGAGCCACGAGCGGACTCCTCGGGATCGCGTGACTTACGACGCCACATGCCATCCAGCCCGCTCGTCCCCTTGGTTCGCCTGGCGCTCAAGCTGAGTGCTGCTCTGCGGCAAATGCTCGAGTACCGGGCAAAATCAATGCTTATTGGCTGGTAAACATTCGGTCGGCTGCGACAAGCGGAATCGATCGACAGATGGACAGGGAGTTCCATGAGTCCAAAGTTGGCCTTGTACATCCTTTTGTGGGCGGCGTTTGCGCCCACGACCTTCGCAGCGGATTGGCGCGACTATTCCTTGGGAAGGATCAGCACGCTGCAATACGACGCCCAGTCATATCGCAGGGAGCCAGGGAGCCCGTATGCAACCATCGAGGCGCGCGACCTTCTGGCCCGGCCTGGTCGTCTGGATGACGGGCGGGAGTATGCCAGCACCGAGGTGCTGACAACGATCGACTGTGACCGCCGCGAATTCAAGGCACTCGAGACGCGGCACGTGGCTGCCGATCGACAGGTGCTCCGACGAGAGGTTGCCGCCGCCGATCTTCGGCTCCGTGGCTTCGTCAAACCGTCGGCCGGCAACCTCGAGCGCTTCGTGATCTCCGTGTGTCAACTCGAACTGCGGGGCTTGGGCGACGCCTCGACCCCGCGGCGCTGGATTCACTATCTCGAGAACGAACGCTACGCCCTTTACTTCGACTCTGCCGGCATCGAAGTGCTCGGACCATACGAGAAGGTCCATGTACGCCTGTACTACCTGGGCGGAGCCCAGATGCCCAACGGCGAGAAGATCGATCTCTCGGAAGCCGACTGGCTCATCGACTGCCGGAACAAACGAGGCGCGGTTGCCACCGAAAGGAAGATTCGCGTCGAGGATGGCCAAGGCAAGGTTGTTGCGTCGATGTCGGTGAAAGCGGACGCACAAAACTTGTCGTTCGCCTTGCCAACGCCGGGGGCGCTGCCAGCGCTGTTTACCGAATCGCTTTGCAGCGGTGAGTTGTAGAGAAGCGTTTGGCTTCGTCGAATCCGTAGGCGGATACATTTTCGTCGTTGTCTTCGACCACGAGTTTGCCGCCGAAGAACACCAGCAGCCCTGTAGGGGGGTGCAACCCACGCCATTTCGGAAGAGACTCAGGAACAAACCATCATTTTCGCCTGTACCCGGCAGATGCTGCCCACAAGCTCCCCCTATCCTGGCTCCCCTCTATGCCTCCGCGCCACACTCCTCGGCCTCCGTGCCGCCGCATAGAACCGCCGCTTCACCGCCTCCGAAGCCGCCGCATAAAGCAGGGTGATCAGCCCGATGGTTGCCAGCAGGCCGGGCGGCAGGGGGACGAGGTCGAACCAGGTGCCGGCCGGGGTGTAGGGCAAAAGCACGGTGAGCAGCATCACCGCCAGGGTGCTCAAGAGCAGCAGGCGGCCGGGGCGGCTGCGGTAGAAGGGTTTGTAGGTGCGCACCACGAAGATGATCGCCAGTTCGGTGAGCAGCGATTCGACGAACCAGCCGCTGCGGAACAGTTCGGGCCGTTCGCCGACGAAGTAGAACAGCACGCCGAAGGTCAGCAGGTCGAAGGCCGAGCTGACCAGGCCGAACACCACCATGAAGTTGCGCACTTCGCGGAAGTTCCAGTGGTGCGGGGTGCGTTCCCATTCGCGGTCGACGTTGTCGCCGGCGATGCCCATCGCCGGGATGTCGGAGAGGAAGTTGTTGAGCAGGATCTGCTTGGCGAGCAGCGGCAGGAAGGGCAGGAACAGCGAGGCCAGGGCCATGCTGATCATGTTGCCGAAGTTGGCGCTGGTGGTGATGAAGATGTACTTGAGGGTGTTGGCGAAGGTGTGGCGGCCCTCGTCGATGCCCTGGCGCAGCAGGTCCAGATCGTGGCGCAGCAGGACGAAGTCGGCGGCCTCCCTGGCCACGTCCACCGCCTGGTCCACCGAGACGCCGACGTCGGCCGCGTGCAGCGCCGGGGCGTCGTTGATGCCGTCGCCGAGAAAGCCGACCACGTGGCCGGTCTTCTGCAGGGCGAGGATGATCCGCTCCTTCTGGTTGGGGTCGACCTCGGCGAACAGCGCGACCTGCGGCGCCAGGTTGAGCAGCGCCTCCTCCTTCATCTGCAGCAGCTCGCCGCCGGTGATCACCCGCTCGGCCGGGATGCCGACCGCCTCGGCGACATGGCGGGTCACCAGGCGGTTGTCGCCGCTGATGATCTTCACCGCCACGCCGAGCCGGCCGAGGGCCTGCAGGGTGTCGCGCACACCGGGCTCGGGCGGGTCGAAGAACAGCAGGAAGCCGGCGAAGGCCAGTTCGCGCTCGTCCGCCTCGGCGTAGCGCGCCTGGCGCGGCACCCGCCGGCTGGCGAGGCCGAGCACCCGGTAGCCCCGGGCGCTCCACTGCGCGTAGCGCTCGCGGATGTCGGCCAGCGCCGCCTCGTCCAGCGGCGTCGCCGCGTCGGCCTCGCCGATCCGCGTGCAGCGCTTGAGCACCTTGTCCAGCGCGCCCTTGACGATCATCAGCGGTTCCCCGCCCTCGCCTTCGACGACCACAGCGAGGCGCTTGCGCACGAAGTCGTAGGGGATCTCGTCGAGCTTGCGAAAGGCGCCGAGGTCAAGGCCCTGCTCCTGCGCCTTGGCGACCAGCGCGGCATCCAGGGCATTGGCCAGCCCGGTCTGCAGGCTGGCGTTGAGGCAGGCGAGCAGCAGGCAGTGTGCCGAGGGCTCGCCCCGGGCATCCAGCGCGCCGTCCAGTTGCACTACGCCGCGGGTCAGGGTGCCGGTCTTGTCGGTGCACAGCACGTCCATGGCGCCGAGGTTCTCGATGGCGTTCAGGTGACGCACGATCAGCCCGCGCTGGGCCATGCGCTGCGCACCCCGGGCCAGGGTAACGCCGAGGATCGCCGGCAGCAGTTCGGGGGACAGGCCGACCGCCAGGGCGATGGCGAACAGCAGGGTGTCCACCGTGGGCCGCCCGAGCAGGATGTTGGCCGCCAGCACGCCGACCACCATCAGCAGCAGCAACTTGAGCAGCAGCGCGCCGAAGTGGCGCAGGCCGCGCTCGAACTCGGTCTCCGGCGGGCGCAGGCTCAGGCTGCGGGCGATCTGGCCGTACTCGCTGGCGCTGCCGGTGCGCACCGCCAGCAGGGTCGCCGTGCCGCTGCGCAGCGAGCTGCCCATGAACAGGCAGTTGCCGCGCTCGGCGAGGCTTGCCTGGGAATCGGCCAGCCCCGGGCGCTTCTCCACCGGGAAGGTCTCGCCGGTCAGCAGTCCCTGGCTGACGAAGCAGTCGCGGGCCGCCAGCAGCAGTCCGTCGGCGGGGATCAGGCTGCCGGCGGAAAGCTCGATCACGTCGCCCGGCACCACCTCGCCGGCCGGGATCTCGACCGGCACGCCGTCGCGGCGCACCCGGGCGGTGATCGCCACGCGCCGGCGCAACTGCTCCAGGGCACTGGAGGCGCGGTATTCCTGCCCCGCGCCGAGCAGCGCGCTGCCCAGCACTATCGCCAGCACAATGGCCGCGTCCAGCCAGTCATGGACCACCAGCGAGACGACGCTGGCGAAGATCAGGATCAGCACCAGCGGGCTGCGCAACTGCTCGAGGAGCATCCGCGGAAATCCACGCGGATGCGTCAGCGGCGCCTCGCCGGCGCCTTGGCGGGCCGCCGCGGCGGCGCCGGAGAGGCCTTCGGGAGCGCTGTCCAGGGTGGTGAAAGCCTGTACCGGCGTCCAGCTCCACCAGGCTTCGCCGGGTGCCGCCTGGCGCTGTGCGGGCATGGGGCGCAGCGCACTGCGGGTGACCAGCAGGCCGGGCAGCATCGGCAACCAGAAGCTCAGCCCACGAAACAGCAGGGTGGCCGACAGCGCCACCGGCAGCGATACGCCGGCCCAATGCAGGGTGGTCACCGCTGCCGCCTCGAAGATGCCGAGGCCGCCCGGGGTGACGCCGAGGCTGCGCAGCACGCTGGCCAGCATGAAGCCGGCGAACACCCCGCTCCAGGGCACCGTCGCGCCCAGCGCGCAGACCAGCGCCCACAGGGTGCTGGCGTCCAGCAGGACGATGCCCAGGTCGAGGATCACGGCCAGCGCCAGCAGGCGCGGACTGCGGGTCAGCCGGGGATCGGCCTGTCCGATCAGCGCCAGGCCCCGCTCGACCCAGGCGCCGCCGTCGAGGCGCTGCAGCCACCCTGGCAGGCCGCGCCCGGCCAGCAGCGCCATGCCCAGTCCCACGGCCAGGCTGCCGAGGGCGAACAGCGTGCCGGCCACCAGCAGCAGCGGCGTGGCATGCCCCGCGACGACCACAGTGCCCAATGCCATGGCCAGCGCCAGCGCAAAGGCGAGCAGGCAGGAGGACAGGCTGACCGCCAGGCAGGCCATAGCCACCGGGCGCGGGATGGCGAGGCGCTCGAAGGCCGCGGTGACCGCCAGGGTCCCGCTGGCCCCGTAGGTCGGCAACGCCTGATCGACGAACAGCTTCATCAGCCCCAGCCGGCAGGCGCCGAGCAGCGGCAGGCGGGCCTGACCGGCCTGCGCCACGCTCCGGTAGAGCTGGCCCTGGGCCAGATGGATCAGTGCCTGCAGCGCCAGGGCCAGGACTAACCAGCCGGGCTCGACCTGTTCGAACAGGCCGGCGAACGTCTCGGCCTCCGAGCGACGCAGCACCACCGCCACCACCGCCGCCAGGGTGGCCGCCCCGAACAGCCAGGAACTCCACAGCCGCCGCAGCGGCTGCAGCGAGCGCCGGGAGCCGCTACCAAGGACGCCGGCAGACGAATCCATGTCGTTAGGGCTGGTCATGTCTCCCCCATGCCGGCGGCGCAGGCCTTCATTTATAGCCTAGACGCCGCCGTGGCTGCTGGTGAGCGAGGAGGCCGACCAGCGCCTGGCACGGCGCCCCAAGGCCTTTTTCGCGGGCTTCGGCGCCCTTTTCCGCAGGCGACGTTCGGGAACCGGCAGCCGGGTTTTGCGCGGCTCCCTCGGCATGCCGGCCCGATCGTGCCGATATCTGCATTTATCTTGATGAATCGTTTTACCTGGAGGCAACTCCAGAGAAAACCAACGAATGAGTGGGTGTCTTGTCAAACGAAATTCCACCCACTAAGGTAGCGGCATCTCGGTAGTACGACACTTGCCTGGGCGCAGGTTTACCCCGCCCATGCCGGGAAAGCCCCAGGCAATCGACAAGAACAACAAGACGGCGGCGACGCACCAACCTTGTGGCGATACAGCCCTCGAAGACAGCGTCGTCTCCGGACCAAGGTGTCCCATGGTTCCAGCTATCAATGCGCTCGCACTCGTGGGCGATGCCCCCACCCCTCCCTCCCTGGATGCCCTTTGCATTCCCCTGACGAGCATTCCGCTTCGGGAAAGCGGCGGAATGCCGATCGGCGCGGTCGCCTGCAACCGCGGGCCTCTCCGCTGCCGATTACCGATTCCGACCCTGGGGCCATTGGCCCTGAGGTCGCACACCTGAAGGAAAAAGCGCGAAACGCAAGGGAACGCGCACATTGCTTACCCATAAGCCCAACAATAGGAAGCCTGTATGTTTCGTCGTAAATTCCTAGGCACCACTCTCGCGACTGCTGTCGCCCTGTCCCTGACCTCCCTCTACGGCAGCGCCTACGCCGCCGGCACCACGGCAGCCCAGGCCGACCCGAACTGGGCGCGCAACTCGGTGATCTACCAGATCTACCCGCGCTCCTTCGCCGACGGCGATGGCAACGGCATCGGCGATCTGTCGGGCGTCGTCTCGCGGCTGCCCTACCTGGACAAGCTGGGCGTCGATGCGCTGTGGCTGTCGCCCTTCTATAAATCGCCCCAGGCCGACGCCGGCTACGACGTGGCCGATTACCGCGTCGTCGATCCGATGTTCGGCAGCAACGAGGACTTCGAGCGCCTGCTGAAGGAGGCCCACGCGCGTGGCATGAAGGTGATCGTCGACCTGGTGCCCAACCACACCTCCGACGAGCATGCCTGGTTCCAGGCCGCGCTGAAGGCCAAGCCCGGCAGCCCCGAGCGGGCCCGCTACATCTTCCGCGACGGCCGCGGCGAGAACGGCGAGCTACCGCCCAACAACTGGCCGAGCGTGTTCGGCAAGGCCGCCTGGGATCGGGTGCCGGGCGAGAAGCAGTGGTACCTGCACCTGTTCGACAGCAAGCAGCCCGACCTGAACTGGGACAACCCGGAAGTGCACGCCGAGTTCGAAAAGGTGCTGCGCTTCTGGCTGGACCGCGGCGTGGATGGTTTCCGGATCGACGTGGCGCATGGCCTGATCAAGGTGAAGGGGCTGCCCGATCTGGAAATCGAGGAAGGCCGGGAGAACGCCGGTGCGCTGGTCGGCCCCATGTGGGACCAGGACGGCGTGCACGAGATCTACCGCGCCTGGCACAAGGTTCTCGAGGAATACCCGGGCAAGCGCATCCTGGTGGCCGAGGCCTGGGTCAGCCCGCGCGAGCGACTGGCCAACTACGTCCGCTCCGACGAGATGCAGCAGGCGTTCAATTTCGACTACCTGATGACCACATGGGATGCCGGCGCCTTCAAGGACGTCATCGACAGCTCGATGGCCCTGATGGACACGGTGGACGCGCCGACCACCTGGGTGACCTCCAACCACGACACCGTGCGTGCGCCCTCGCGCTACGGCCTGAAGGAGCTCGGCGCCCATGCCCTGCCCGGCAACGGCATCGGCCCCAACACCACGCAGCCGGACGAGGCGCTGGGCCTGCACCGGGCCCGCGCCCTGGCCATGCTGACCCTGGGCCTGCCCGGTTCGACCTACATCTATCAGGGCGAGGAGCTGGGCCTGCCCGAACACACCACCATGGAAGGCAAGTACCGTCAGGACCCGATGTTCCTGCGCACCAAGGGCGAGGAAGTCGGCCGCGACGGCTGCCGCGTGCCGCTGCCCTGGAAGGCGGACGCCCCGTCCTTCGGTTTCGGCCCGAGCGACAAGACCTGGCTGCCGCAGCCGGCGTCGTACGCGCGCTACGCCGTGGACCGCCAGGAGGGCAAGGATGGCTCCACCCTGGAGCTGTACCGGAAGATTCTGGAGTTGCGCCAGGAATTCGCGCTGGGTGACGGCAAGCTGCAGTGGGTCGACTCCGCCAAGGATGTGCTGGCCTTCGACAACGGCGACCTGCGCGTCCTGGTCAACTTCGGCACGCAGGCCACGGCGCTACCCGAGGGAGCCGAGGTGCTGCTGTCCAGCGAATCGCTGCAGGAGCCGGGCAAGCTGCCCGCCAATACGGCGGTCTGGCTGAAACGGACGTAATCGCTATTCGGGGCAGTCTCTCGGGACCGCCCTACAACAAGAAAAGAAGGGTAATCATGAAAAAGCTTTCCTGCCTCATCGGCCTGACCGCCATCGTCGGCACGACTCCCGCCCTGGCCTGGGACTATGTCCTGATCGACAGCGACAAGCCGGCGCAGAACTGGAAGATCGACAGCCAGCAACTGGGCATCAAGACCGACAAGCCGTTCTCGGTCAGCCTGCGCACCCTGCACGGTGGACGCCAGGAAGGCGTCAGCCTGATCGACATCGACACCGGCGCAATGAAGATCACCGTGGTGCCGACCCGCGGCATGAACGTGCTGCGCGCGGTCGCCGGCGACGTCCGCATGGGCTGGGATTCCCCGGTCGAGGAAGTGGTCAACCCGGCCTTCATCGAGCAGAACGCCCGCGGCGGCCTCGGCTGGCTGGAGGGCTTCAACGAGCTGGTCACCCGCTGCGGCTACGAATGGGTCGGCCATCCCGGCATGGACAACGGCGAGCTGCTCACCCTGCATGGCCGGGCGGCGAACATCCCGGCCACCAAGGTGGTCCTCAGCATCGACGAGAAGCCGCCGTATGCCATCCGCCTCAAGGGCGAGCTGAAGGAACAGGCGTTCAAGAAGGTCGACTTCAGCATCGCTACCGAGCTGAGCACCGAGCCGGGCGCCAAGCGCTTCGTCCTGAACGATACGCTGACCAACAACGGCGACTATCCGAAGGAATACCAGGTGCTCTACCACAACAACTTCGGCACGCCACTGCTGGGGCAGGGCGCACGCTTCGCCGCCCCGGTCAAGCAGGTTTCGCCGTTCAACGCGAAGGCCCGCGGCGAGCTCACCGACTGGCAGACCTATCGCGGCCCGACCGCGGACTACGACGAGACCGTCTACAACGTGGTTCCTTACGGCGACGACAAGGGCGAGACCCTGGCCGTGCTGCACAACCAGGCCGGCAACCAGGGCGTGCGGGTCGACTACAACGTCCAGCAGCTGCCGGTGTTCTCCCTGTGGAAGAACACCGACACCGCGCAACAGGGCTATGTCACCGGCCTCGAGCCCGGTACCAGCTTCTCCTACAACCGCCGCTTCCAGCGCCCGCTGGGCCTGGTGCCGACCATCGGTCCCAAGGAGCAGCGCCACTTCCAGGTCGGCTTCGCCCTGCTCGCCGACAAGGCGGAGGTGGACCAAGCCCTGCAGCGGGTCACGGAGGTCCAGGCGGGCCGTCCGACCGAGGTGCGCGAAGAACCGCTGGTCGATCTGACCAAGCAGCAATAAAGCCTTCCGGGCGCTTCCGCCACAGAGGGCGTAGGGCGGGTGCAACCCGCCGACGAAGGCAATGGCTCGATCCGCAATGGCGGGTTGCACCCGCCCTACAAGGCTGCCCTCAGGCCGGGGCAGCCCCCTCCAGCAGCACGCGCTCCAGATCCTCGGTCGCCTTGACGATTGTCTGAAAGTTGCGCTGCGCCTCCTCGTCGACAGGATTGGCCCGGCCGATCCAGGCACGCGCCTGGGTCAAGGCATGGCGGGCATCCTCCTCGGCCTTGCCCAGCAGGGTGGCGCTGCCCAGCTTGCGCGCACCGATCAGGCGGCGGGTGGCGTTGACGATGCCGCGTGACTTCATGGTCGACTCCTCTGGCGAATGGATGTACCGGGGCGATGCCAGCGCCGTGCCAGAAGCCCGCGGCCACCACCGGCCGGGCCGCAAACGCCGACGGTGCAGCGCCGCGAGTTCGCTCCGGTACGTCTGCTGCAGGGAAATGTTCGGCGGCGAACACTTCCCCCTCTTCGTCTCCTTGTCGGAGTGCCCTCAGCCCCGGCGCGGCGCAGCCTTGGGCATTTGTCGGGCCGGCTGGCCCGAATCTCGCTAAAGCCCTCCCGCAGGGTGGAAAACCCGCAAAGCGATTTTTTCACCGACCGGGGCACCCACGGTGGGAAAGGCCTGCGGCCGTTTCCCGCCCTACGGGCCAAACCCTTTCGTAGGGTGGAAAACTCGCAAAGCGATTTTCCACCGACCGGAACACCGCGGTGGGAAAGGCCTGCGGCCGTTTCCCACCCTACGGACCAGACAACCCGACCGGCCAAGGAGGTCAGCGTGAAGACACCTCAGCACATCCCCGCCGACGCCGACCACCACGCGCTGCCGGCGCCCGATGCCCTCGGCGGGCTGGACCTGCTCGGGCGCATGCCGATCCCGCTGCGTCGGGCGTTCAAGGCCGGCATCGACAGAACCCTGGCGGCACAGCGCGCGGCCCGCGGCGAGGCCTTGAACTGCTGCTGCCTGGGCGGCGCCGAGTGGTACAGCCCGTTCGACACCCTGGCGACCGAGCGCGATCCGGCCCGCCTGCCGGGCATGCTGGTGTCGACCATCTACCAGGACATCCTGGCGCCGAGCCTGCTCGCCCACTGCACGCCGCCCCCCGGCGCGCGGCCCCTGCCCGAGCTGCACCCGGCCTGCGCGGCCGCCGGTCTTGCCGATCCGCTGGACGCCTTCCGGGTGTTCGCGGTGATCCCCTTCGTCTGGCTGATCGACCAGCGCCGGCTCAAGGGCCGCCGGCCGCCGCGGGTCTGGAGCGACCTGCTGGAGCCCTGCTGGGCCGGGGAGATCGTTTTCGGCGGCTGGCGGCCGAATCCGCAGGTGCCCTACCAGGACTACAACGCCTACCTGCTGCTGGCGCTGTATCTGGAGTTCGGCCAGGCCGGGCTCGCCGCCTTCGCCGGCAACGTGCGCCACCTGCAGCACAACGTGCGCACCGCCACCCAGGCCGGCTCGAACAGTCCGGACGTCGGCGCCATTGCCGTGCTGCCCTGGCTGCAGGCCGAGCTCTGTCCGCGTCGCGAGCGCACCGCCGTGGCCTGGCCGGAAGACGGCGCACTGGCCATGCCGATCGGCTACCTGCTCAAACCCGGCCAGGAGGCGCGCCTCGCTCCGCTGGTCGACTACCTGCACGGCGAGGAACTCAGCGCCGTGCTCGCCCGCAACTGCTATCCGCCGACCGGCACCGCGCGCACCCAAGCCTTTCCACCAGGGGCGCGGCTGAAGTGGCCGGGCTGGGAGTTCTTCCGCGGCCATGATTTCGCCGCCGAACAGCGCCGCGCCGCCGAGCTGTTCTTCGCCGCCGGCCGCACCCAGGGAGGACTGCACTTATGCAACTGATCACCGTGGCCGGCTCGCCGTCGGTCGGCAAGACCTCGGTCATCCTGCAGGTCGCCAGACTGCTCAGGCAGGAGAATCTTGCCGTCGGCGTGGCCAAGTTCGACGCGCTGTCCAGCGACGACGGACGCCTCTATGCCCGGCACGGCATCCCGGTAGCGGTCGGCCTGGCCGGCGCCCTATGCCCGGACCACTACTTCGTCTCCAACATCGAGGACTGCCTGGCCTGGAGCCGGCGCCAGGGGCTCGACGTGCTGATCAGCGAGAGCGCCGGGCTGTGCAACCGCTGCTCGCCGCACATCGACGGCGTCCTGGCGATCTGCGTGGTCGACGCCCTGGCCGGCGTGCACACGCCGAAGAAGATCGGCCCGATGCTGCGCCTGGCCGACCTGGTGGCGATCACCAAGGGCGACATCGTGTCCCAGGTCGAGCGCGAAGTGTTCGCCTTCCATGTGCGCCTGGCCAATCCCGGCGCGCCGGCGCTGTTCTGCAACGGCCTCACCGGCCAGGGCGCCGCCGACCTGGTTCGCCACATCCGCGCCGCCGCGCCGACGCCAAGCCTGGAAGGCAGCCGCCTGCGCTTCTCGATGCCGGCAGCGGTCTGCCCCTACTGCGTCGGCGAGACAGCCATCGGCGAGACACATCAGCGCGGCAACGTGAAGAAGATGCGCTTCGCCGACCTGGAGAAGTCCCGATGAGCCTCGCCGGGCAGCCCTTCGCCCTGCTGTTGGAGCGCCATCCGGCGGTGGCCGAATTCGTCGCCGCCCTCGCCCTGCCCCCCGCCATGCCCGACGCCAGCCTCGGCCAGTGGCTGGCCGGGCTGCCCGACGAGGCGCTGTTCGACGCCGGGATGGAGCGCGGGCAACTGCTCGACCACCTGGAACGGCTGGTCGCCGAGGTGCGCGCCCTGGCCGATGCCACTGAAGAGCGGGTCGACAGCCTCACCCTGATCGGCGGGCGCGACAAGGACGGCCGCGCGGAAGGACTCGAACTGACCTTCCGCGCCGGGGAAATCGTCTGCATCGTCGGACCGACCGGCTCGGGCAAGAGCCGCCTGCTCGCCGACATCGAATGCCTGGCCCAAGGCGACACGCCGACCGGCCGGCGGGTGCTGGTCAACGGCGCCCTACCGCCTGCGGAGCGGCGCTACGCGCCGGACCGCAAGCTGGTCGCGCAGCTCTCGCAGAACATGAATTTCGTCGTCGACCTGAGCGTGCAGGCGCTGATCGAGATGCACGCCCGCTGCCGGATGGCCACCGACCCGGAGGGCATGGCGCGCACGGTGATCGCCTGCGCCAACGCCCTGACCGGCGAGAAGTTCGCCGCCGAAACCGCCGTCACCCAGCTCTCCGGCGGCCAGACGCGGGCGCTGATGATCGCCGACGCGGCGCTGCTGTCGGCCTCGCCCGTGGTGCTGATCGACGAGATCGAGAACGCCGGGGTCGACCGCAAGCGCGCGCTGGACCTTCTGGTCGGCGGCGCCAAGATCGTCCTGGTCTCCACCCACGACCCGCTGCTGGCCCTGCGTGGCGCGCGGCGGCTGGTCATCCGCAACGGCGGCATCGCCGAGGTGCTCGACACCAGCGCGGCCGAGCGACGCAACCTGCAGCGCATCGAGCGGCTCGACGCCACCCTGATGGAAATCCGCGAGCGGCTGCGCGCCGGCCTGCGCATCGAGGAGGAGCTGACATGGACGCCATGACCGCGCTGCGCGCGGAGAATCCCGCCCTGGCGCTGCTGCTGGAGCGCCGCTCCTGCGCCAGCGTGCGGGAGCCCGGGCCGAACGACGCGGAACTGCAACTGATCCTGCGCGCCGCGCTACGCGTGCCAGACTTTCAGCACCTGCGCCCATACCGCTTCCTCGCCGCTCGCGGTGCGGGCCTGGACCGCCTGGGCCAGACCATGCAGCGCGCCGCCGTGGCCACAGGCCAGAGCGCGGTGGTGATCGCCCGCACCCGGCGCATGCCGCACCGTGCCCCGCTGGTGATCACTGTGGTGGCCAGCCCGCGCCCCAGCAAGGTGGTGCCGCGGTTCGACCAGCAACTGTGTGCCGCCTGCACCGTGCTGACCCTGCAGCTGGCTGCCCGCGCCCTCGGCTACGGCGGCCTGTGGCGCTCGGGCTGGCTGATGTACGACCGCGGCTTCCACCGCGAGCTGGGGTTGGGTGAAGACGAACAGATCGTCGGCTTTCTGTATCTGGGAACGCCGCAACACGCCGAGGAGACAACCAATGAGGCTGTGCCAGACCCCCACGAGGTCCTCCGCTGGATCTAGGCCGATGCCGGCCGTGGACTACGGCATCGAATTCGAATACCTGCTGGTCGTTACCCGCGGCCCGCAGGCCGGACGCCTGCGCGACATCCACAGCCTGGACGTCGCCCGGCTCGGCGACCTGCTCGCCGACAAGCCCGGCCTTGGCGACCCGGCGCTGGCCGAGGGCGACCAGGGCATCCGCAGCGGCTACTGGTATCTGGAAGGCGACGAGCGTTTCGACCCCGACGGGCGCTTCGCCGGCTTCGTGGCCAAAGGCGTGGAGATCCGCACCCCGCCGCTGCCCGGCGTCGAGGCCAGCATCGCCTGCCTGCTCGACATCGAACGACAGCTGGCCACGCGCCTCGACCGCGACGGCCTGGGCCTGGCCATCGCCGGCTTCGACCCGCTGCGCACCCAGTACGGCTACAGCCCGCCGCTCAACGCCTTCGAGCGGCAGCTGCGCGCCGGGGACCGCGAATACCAGGGCATGGAGCTGTCGATGCTGACCTACGGCCCGGACCTCAACTTCTCTCTGCCCGCGTGGAGCAGCCGGCGCAACCTCGACGCCGCGCGCAAGCTCAACTACTACGCGCCCTACATCGTGCCCTTCAGCTTCAGCTCGCCGTACTGCGCCGGCCGGCCCTGGCACGGCTGGTCGCGGCGCACCTGGCTGCGCTGCGACCAGCGCCCGGCGGTCAAGCTGTTCCTCGGCCTGGAGGAGTACGCCGAGCAGGCCGGGCGCTCTTCCCTGCTGCGCCCGGCGCGCCTGGCGCGGGAGGTCGGGCGCATCGAGTTCAAGGCCTTCGATGCCATGCCCTCGGTGGAGCTGCTCGCCGCCTGCTGCCACCTGCTGACCGGCATCTGCCTGGCGACCAACTTGCGTGGTCGCAGCGAAACCCCGGACGTGGCGTTGTACCGCCGCGCCGCGCTGCACGCCTTCGACGACGCCGAGATCCGCAACGGTGCCCGCGCCGTCCTGTACGCCGCCGCCGAAGCCCTCGACCACGCCGGCAACGGTGCCGCCGTCGCGGGCCTGGCGCCCCTGGCCCGGCTGCTCTCGACCCGCAGCACCCCCGCCCATGCCCTGCGCGCCAGCGGCCGCCTGTTCCACCCCGGCGGCCTGGGCGACACCCTGCCGCGGGCGGCGGCCTGCTGAACCTTTTCAGGAAGTATCCGGTCACCACTGAGGGGGGGCTTCAGCTCCCTCTCCCCACCGGGGAGAGGGTTGGGGAGAGGGGCAACCTGCCGCTCGCAGACGGCCGTCACTCCGCCTGGCTGGTCTTGATCTGCTCCAGCATGGGGCCGCACTGACTCGCCTGCTCGCTGCTCGGCGCGATCAGAGCGAGCAGGCCGGCCACCGGAGCGACAGCGGCGCCGAGCGCCACCATGCCCGCGCCGCGCGCGATCAGCCCCTCGGCATGCACCCCCGGATCGGGATCCTTGAAGGTACCGCGCACATACAGCGGCGAGCGCAGCGAGATGACCCGCACGCCCTTGGATTTGGGCACGATGTCGAGGTCCAGCGCCTCGCTCTTGAAGTTGATCGTGCCGTCGACGTTGATCAGTGCATTTTCCGTATCGAAGACGAACAGCCGCGGGGTCGCCACACCGTTCTTGATATCGATGCCGGCCGCAGCGCAGTTGATCCTGGCCTCCTCGTCGCCGAACAGGCGTTCGACGATGTAGTTGCCGACATTCAGCCCGGCGATCTCCATCAGCGCCCGGCTGATGGTGCCGTCGTTGACCAGTAGTTTCATTTCGCCATCAGCCGAGCCGAGCAGGGCAGCCACCGAATTGCCGGAACCGCTGAGGGTGGCATCGCCGTTCAATTCGCCGAGGCTGTCGCGCATGGTCTCGACGGTGGGGAACAGTCGCTTGAGCTTGAGGCCGCGGATGTTCAGCCGGAGGCGGCCGTCCAGCGGCGACTGTCGGCCATCGAGGGAAACCGTGGCGTCCAGGCGTCCGGCGGCGACCCCCAGACGCAGCGGGTCGAGGCGCAGCAGGCTGTCCTCGAGCCGCACCTGGGTGGACAGATCGTTGATCGGCAGCTCCTTGCCCCAGACGATGCGCTCGCCGGTGAAACGCACATCGGCGTCCATGTCGCGCCAGCGCTCAGTGTGGAATTCCTCCACCGGCAGGGCCTTGTCGGCCGGCTGCCTGGCCTCCGAGCCGCGCTCGGCCTTCTCGGCATTGGAGTCGGCGCCGATCAGCGGGGCGAGGTCGGCGAACAGCAGTTGACTGGAGGTCAACGCGCCTGACAGCTTGGGGCGCGGCTGGCTCGCCACGTAGGTCAGGTCGCCGTGGATATCGCTGTCGCCGATCCTTCCGCTGAAGTTTTCGTAGCGATACTGCGCTCCCGCCGGGTCCTGCAGGTCGGCCGTCAGCCGTCCCCGAGTGGCATAGGAGGCGGTGTCCGGCAGGGTCACGCCGATCAGCGGATGGAGGTTGCCCAGGCTGTCGCCGGAGAGGCGCAGGCGCAGGTCCAGCGCGTTGAGCCTGCGCAGCGCGACCAGCGTGCCTTCGGCCCTGAAGCGGGTGGCCCCGGCGCGCAGATCGACCTGCACGGGAAAGGGCAGCCTGGTGTCCTGCAGGGCCAGGAGCCCGCCGACCTTGCCCTCGCCGCTGAGCGGCTGGTCATGGTAGCGTCCTTGCGTCTTCCAGGCGAAGGCATAGTCCTGGGGCCGGGCGCCCTCCTGCATGGCCCGCTCCGCCTGCGCCTTGCCGACGATCTGCTCGAAGGGAATCGGCGCGCCGAGGGGCACGACGTCCACTTCCAGCCGGGCCTTGAGGACCTGGTCGTCCACCCGCACCTGGGCCCGGTCGAACTGCAGCGTGCCGATGTCAAGGGTCCAGGGCGAAGGCTCCTTCTCTTCGGAGTCGTCGTCCAGGGCGAAGGTCCAGTTGGCCCGGCCGTCGGCCAGGCGCTCGAGGCTGGCATCCGGCCCGCTCAGCAGGATGCGCGGGATACGCACGGTCTTGGTCAGCAGGGCCAGCGGCGCCAGGTTGAGTTCGACCCGCTCGAGGGTGACGAACTGCTCGCCCTTGGCCCAGTCCGGGTTACCGAGGCGCAGCGCTTCGGCGCTGATGTGCGGCCAGGGAATCCAGGCGCGCCAACCGGGCTCGTCCGCCGGGCGCCGCCAGCTCACCGCCAGGTCGCCCTCGATGGCGAAGGGGCGGTTCAAGGCCTCCGAGACCTGCTCGTTGATCCTCGGCTTGAGCCGATTCCAGTCGAAGGTCGTGACAAAAATAACCAGGGCGACGATCAGCACCGCCAGAGCGCCCAGCACCCAGACGAGAATCTCTTTGCTACGTGTCATGCCTTTCTCCAACTGTCCTGACCCGCTCCGAGGGCAGCGCCATTCTTATGCTATCGACTGATGAAACGTCGCAATGACTCTTCAGCATTGTTGAGCCGGACTCGGCCGGCAAGCGGCTTGGCCCGTGCCGCAGACAGGAGGACCACTCCGCAATGGGCAGAGTGCGCAGACGTGGTCGAGGCGGCGCAAGCCGCTGGCCGCCCGGCGCATCACCGCCAGGCGCCCAGCACTATCGTTCATGGGGAGAGTCGTAATCTGGAGCCGCCCGGGCCGATTCGCCGCCCCGGGGCAATCGCATGAAGGGGCAGGTACAGCCGTTCACTCCCTCTCCCGCGTGCGGGAGAGGGCTGGGGAGAGGGAAGAAAGTCGCTCATGCGATTGTCCTGTTCGCCGCTCCTCCCGGCGCCACGCCTTCACACGCCACATCCCAAAAAGAGGAAAACTGCGCATGTCCACCTTGACGCTCAAAGACGGCACCACCCTCTTCTACAAGGACTGGGGATCGGGTCATCCCATCGTCTTCTCCCATGGCTGGCCGCTCTGCGCGGATGCCTGGGACGCCCAGATGCTGTTTCTCGGCCAGCGCGGCTACCGGGTGATCGCCCATGACCGCCGCGGCCATGGCCGCTCGGAGCAGACCTGGGACGGCAACACCATGGACCAGTATGCCGACGATCTGGCGCAGTTGTTGGAAGCGCTCGGCGTGAAGAGAGCCATTCTGGTCGGCCACTCCACCGGCGGCGGCGAGGTGGCCCGCTACATAGGCCGGCATGGCACGGAGCGGGTGGCCAAGGTGGTGCTGGTGGGCGCGGTGCCGCCGCTCATGCTGAAAACCGCCGACAATCCCGACGGAGTGCCGAAAGAGGTGTTCGACGGCATTCGCCAGGGCGTCCTGGAAAACCGCACGCAGTTCTTCAAGGACCTGCCGACCACCTTCTACGGCTTCAATCGCGATGGGGTGAAAGTCTCCGAGGGCCTGCGCGATGCATTCTGGCTGCAAGGCATGAACGCCGGGATCAAGCCCGTCTACGACTGTATCGAGCAGTTCTCCGAAACGGACTTCACCGAGGACTTGAAGAAGATCGACGTGCCGACCCTGATCGTGCATGGCGACGACGATCAGATCGTACCGCTCGAGGCCTCGGCCAAACGCTCCGCGCAACTCGTGCCGAACGCCACCCTGAAGGTTTACCCAGGCGGCGCGCACGGCCTGGCGCAGTTGGAGGTGGAGCGCTTCAACAGCGATCTGCTGCATTTCATCGAGGAGTGAGGGCAGATTGCCTGGCAATTCCCCCGGTGAAGGAATTGCACTGCCCCTGACAAAGCAATGCCCGCGAAGGCGGGCATTGGTATTGTGGGCTGCGAGCGGCTTTATCGATGGATCGGGTTGCAGGGATGATTCCAGCCCGTATCGCCGCCCGGAAGATCAGGTCCGATCGATACCGCGCTTGAGCGAGTCCTTCACCTCGCCTTTTACTTGCTGGGCCTTGCCCCGGGACTCCTGCGCCCGGCCTTCACCCTTCAGGTTCGGGTTGTCGGTCGCCTTGCCGACGCCCTTCTTGATCTTGCCGGCTGCTTCGTTTGCATTGCCTTTGAACTTGTCTGAAGTGCTGCCCATTTGTCGTCTCCTTATTTCAGTAAGTGACACCTGAATTGACCGGCAAGGCGCAGCGATAGTTTGGTGTGATTGGACGGGCGGTATAGGAGCGGCGGCGGGCGCGGGAGGTGGACACATCGAGCGCCGCCGGCAACGTGCCCACGCGGGAGCGTGGGCACGATCAAAAGCGGAACCGAGAGCAGGATCACCGCACTGCGCGTGGCAATGGCTGATGGCCTGGCATCCCAGACGCGCTGGTTCATCGGAGCCGCAATGGTTCTACGGCATAGCCCTCACTGCCGCCTGCTTCATTATTATTCCCGGCGGCTAAATCTGGCTGCGCCTAAAAGTCCCGCGCGGTGTGGGGCTGTGCGTTTCTATCTTTCGTGCACTCTCTCAGCCGTGCCTGCAGCCAGGCCCTCTCCTGCTCGGCGCTTCGAGCCAGCACCCGCCGCTGATACAGCCCCAGGCGCTTCTTCCGCTCCACGGGGGTAAGTCCGTCCCAGCCATAGAACAGACTAACGTCGTCCGTCACGTTTTCTATATTCGTCTTCGAGCCAGAGGATGGGCGCATCCAGCGTCCCACGCATAAGCCGGCCACGAACAGGCCATAGCATGCAAGCAAAATAAAAAGAAACAGAGTGATTATCATCGGCTGCCCTCCTTGGCATGGCGATTCGTAACAGGGTATTACGGTGCTCCTGCTGTGACAGCTCGGCCCACTAAAAGTGCTACCCAGCCCACAACCTGCTTCAGGTTGCGTAACCGCTGTTCGCGAACTGAAAGAAACAATGATGATCAGCGGAAGCAGCGGCTTTTTCCGATGGCCAGCACGCCGCCGAATGCCGTCCCTCTTCCTGCCTCCTACCCTTCCTGCACGGGTCCGCAACGGGCTCGTCATAGCGTGCGAAAGGTAGCGGTATGCCGACCATAAGCGCTGTTATATTTGATCTTATCCAGAATAAGAGAATATGTAGATTATCTTATGGAAGACTTTTTCCCCCTTGAATGCCGCAAGATCCTGGAGAACATCGGGACTCGCATCCGTCGCAAGCGCCTCGAATCCAGGATGCGCCAGGCCGACCTCGCCCGGAACATCGGCGTATCGGCCCCGACCATCGGCCGAATCGAGGCCGGCGACCGCAAGGTGGAGACAGGAACCTTGCTGCTGGTGCTGTGGCAGCTCGGCCTGCTCGACGAACTGATCGGCAAGGTTCCGCCGCCCCCTGCGGAAACCACCCAGCGGCGCGTCCGCCTGGGCAAGCCGAAGCAGGATGAGTTCTGATGGGACGCGCCTATATCTACATGCAGCGACTCGATTCGGATGAAGTAGTCGCCTTGGGTCGCCTGGACATTGCCGGCGGTGTAGGCCGCTTCGTGTACAGCCCGCATGTACATGGAGGAGCGCGGCTGTGTGCCCGATTAACCACCCGAAGAGCCACGCCGTCAGTTGGACCGGCAGCCGCTGGCGCCTGTCGCCGCTGTACGGCGTGGTGCCCTGCCTCCATGGCGAGCCGTCGGTCGCGCTGGCAATGGCCCTTTATTGACCGACTGGTGGAACCGCATTGATGAGCAACCCGGCTGCAAAAAAGAAGATAGTGTCGCTGCTTTCCGGCATCGTATTGATCGTTGCCGGCGCGTTTTTTACTGATATCCAGCCGCCCGGAAGCTTCAGCGAAGCGAAGAAGGTTGCCTGGGAGATCCATGCCGATGATCCAGTCACTTTCTACTGCGGATGCCGTTACCAGGGCAATCGCGTCGACCTCTCCAGTTGCGGCTACAAGCCGCGCAAAAACCCGCAGCGCGCCAGCCGGGTGGAGTGGGAACACGTCGTTCCCGCCTGGGTCATCGGCCATCAGCGCCGGTGCTGGAAAACCGGCGGACGCGACCACTGCACGGCCAACGATCAGGTCTTCGCTCAGGCCGAGGCCGATCTGCACAACCTGGTGCCGGCGATCGGCGAGGTCAACGGCGACCGCAGCAACTTCGCGTTCGGCATGCTGGGCAAGACCCCCGACCAGTACGGCCAGTGCCGGATGGTCGTCGACTTCCAGGCCCGCAAGGCCATGCCGCGCGAAGCCGTGCGCGGCGCCGTGGCGCGCACCTATCTCTACATGCACGACCGCTACAACCTGCGCATGGCCAGGCAGGACCGGCAACAGTACGAGGCCTGGAACCGCCTGTACCCGGTCACCGAGCAGGAACGCCAGCGCAACCAGGAAGTCGCCTGCCGGATGGGCTGGGGCAATCCCTACGTCGGCGAGGTCAAGCTGTGGCGGTGCGGATTCGGCGGAGTCATGACCAGCCTCCTCGACACCGCCAGGGGCCTGGCGCGAGAAGGGCTGGGCGATGCCGTGGGCGCCCTGCTGAAGCGCTGAACGGGAGGAAACTCGTGGCTCCCAGGCTCCCGCGTGGGAGCCTGGGCACGATCCAGCTGAAATCAACGGGGGCTGGGCTGATCGTCCATCTCCGCATTGCCCGGTTCCATGTCCACCATCTCCCGATCCACCACCGTCTCGTCGTTTGGCTCCAGCGGGATCGCGCCTTCGTTGTCAGGCAGCTCATCGACACCCGGCTCATCATCCGGGTTCAGGTTGGTGCGCCCCGGGTTCAGCGGGTCAGGCGACCCCGGATACGGCATTTCCTTGTCTCGAACGCTGTTCATAAACACCTCCCGGAGAACAACAAGCAGAGCCTCGATGGGTTAGAGAGGCTGCGGGATTCAAGCGTTCGAGCGGCTTCATGACCGTCCGTCAAAACGAAAAAGCCCGGCACATGCCCAGGGCTCTCAAAACTGAAAAACGGCAAAAGAATCAAAAGGATCCGCCAAGCGCATCGCGAAATATGCAAATACCAGCCCGAATCGTCCTGCCCCTTGGGTGACGGTCAAACCAGTCAGTTGCGACATAGCCATCAGCAGACATTGGAAGACCTGATATCAAGCAGCTATTCTGCGAGAGTAACGAGGTCATTTTTCACCGCTTCGCAATCAACCGTTTCGTTAGATTATTACCAGCGGAAGAGTCATCTAGCACAATGCGAATTAACCCAGAAAAGATGGTGAAGCGACATCTGCAAGCCACGACAGAGAGTTCTATCAGGAGACCGGCAGCAAAGGCGGCCAGAATAGCGGAGGCAACTTCAAGAATGATCCGGAGCGCGCTTCCGAAGCTGGCAGAAAAGTGGGCCAGAACAGCGGTAGAAACTTTGCAAATGACCGCGAGAAGGCCTCCGAGGCAGGCCGAAAAGGCGGAAGAAACAGCCACGGCGGTGGCCGCAACGGCTGATTCAAGCAGAGCGGAAGCCCCGGCTTCCAGTCACTGCCCTTGGCCTTTGCAAGGCTGCGCCTGGCGATTGGAGGCTCTCATGACCAGAGGTGTCGCGGGGCAGCCCCCTGCCAACGTCATGACCTATTTGAAAGGTAGCGGTTATCCGGCGAAGAAAAACCGCAAGCATGCAAGACAGAATGATGCCGGCAGCGAGGTATTGCAGGTGCCGCAAAACATGCCGGAGCAGGAATATGGGAACATGGCGGATGTCATGAAAAGCCATGGTGACGCCAAACATTACAAGAGTAGTAATTCATGACGAATCATATTATCCACTTCACGGGTCCAATCAACTCTTCAACTTGCGGACAGCTTATCAATAAATGCTCGCAAGCCATAAAACAGGATGCATCCGAACTCACTATAAAGATCGCCACCATGGGTGGAGAATGCAGCTATGGTTTTTCCCTTTATAATTTTCTGATATCGCTTCCCATCCCGGTCAATACCCATAACCTCGGCACTATCGAGTCCATGGGCAATATCATCTTTCTAGCGGGGCAGAGACGTACCGCCTGCCACCACAGCAAGTTTCTTTTTCATGCTTTCCATTGGACTATCCACGGTTCGATCGATCACGCCAGGATGTCCGAATACGCCATGAGCCTGGATTTCGACCGAGTCCTTTATGAGCGTATCGTTCAAGAACGTACCCAAGGGGCAAGTGATCCTCTGGATATCTCCAAATATCTGACAGCCGATTCGAGAATATTGACCCCCGACGAGGCCATCGCTGCCGGGCTTATCCATGCCGTGGACGATCTCAGCATGCCCGCAAATACGACCAGTTGGTGCATACACTCCTGACGCGGCGACGCGAAGAAGTTCGCGGCGCCGTGGCGTACACCTACCTCTGCATGCACGACCACGACCGAATACCGCCAGCTGAAATCAACATGGGGTGCGCTGGTCATCCTCCGTATGATCCGGCTCTACGTCCTCCCTATCCTCCTCTATCACCGCTTCGTCGTGGGAATCCCGCGGGATCTCGCCTTCGCTGACAGGCATCTCCCACTCATCGACCGGGTGCAGGTTGGTGCACTCAGGGCTCCGCGAGTCAGACCATCCGTGATACGACTCCCTCTTCTCTAGACCATGGCTCATAAGTACCTCCGGAGACCCACCACAAGCAGGGCCTTGATGATTAGAGAAGCTGCAGGACTAAAGCGTTCGAGCGGCTTCATGACCGTCCGTCAAAACGAAAAAGCTCGGCAAGCCCGATCGAACGCCCTATGCAAGAATCACCACCAGACTCGGCAAGTACCCTCCAACACGAAACGTCCCACATGCATACCCGCCCCACCCGCTATCTCCCGCTCTGCGTTGCCTCCCTGCTGCTTTCGGCCTGCAGCAACGCACCCGTACAACAACCGCCGCAAGCCGTGGTGCCTGCCCCCGCTGCGACCGGGTCGCGCCTCGGCACCGCCGAGATGGAAACCCTTCTACGCGAACACAACCGGGCACGAGCGGATGTCGGAGTCGCGCCCCTGCAATGGTCGGCGCAGGTAGCCGAAACCGCCCAACGCTGGGCCGACCACCTTGCGACCAGCAGCTGCCGCATGCAACACAGCCGAGGCTCGGGCTACGGTGAAAACCTGTTCATCGGCACCACCGGCTACTACGGGGTGAAGGATGCCGCCCTTGCCTGGGAGAAGGAGAAAAGGCTCTACAAGGGTGGCGTGCTGAAGCTGGGCAACTGGAAAGGCAGCGGCCACTACACCCAGATGGTCTGGCGCGACACCCGCCGGCTCGGCTGCGCCCGCAGCCAGTGCAGCGGCTGGATGATCGTGGTGTGCAACTACGATCCGGCAGGCAATTATCTGGGGAAGGCGCCGTACTGAAGGACTCGCGTTCGCTGGAGCGGCACCCGCTCACCTTCCCGAAGCCTGCGGGACGCCCACTTGAACAGCAGGGTGCGCGCCTGCCCACCTCCTGCTGTCTGCTCGGATACCAAACACGTAACCGACTGTTCCGAGACTCCCGCGCCCCCGCATCGGAGCCCGACTGATGGGCGCTCTGCGCCCGGGTGACACAGGAGCATCCCCGTTGGCGGGGCGGCGCTATGCCGTGTGGCTTGCGGAGGCGGCACAGGCCTGGCTGAACACCAAGGCTTTCAACCCGCTGTCGGAATGGATATCGGCAAACTCCGGCGGATTTTCCAGCCGCTGCTCGAAGCGCAAACCAGGCGCCTCGCGGGCTGCATTCTCAATCAGGAAATCCGGGCCGATGCCCGGGTCGTTGATGCAGGCCAGGACGCTGCCTTGCCCGCTGAGCAACTCGGGCAGGCGGCGCAGGATCTTCTGATAGTCCGTGGCGAGGGCGAAGCTGCCCTTCTGGAAAGAAGGCGGGTCGATGATGACCAGATCGTAAGGGCCGCATTTTTTCACCTTGCCCCACGACTTGAATAACTCATGGCCCAGAAAGGTCACCCGCGCCAGGTCATGGCCGTTCAAGCGGTGATTATCCCGGCCACGGCTCAGGGCCGCCCTGGCCATGTCCAGGTTCACCACATGCTCGGCGCCACCGGCAATCCCGGCAACGGAAAATCCGCAGGTGTAGGCGAACAGATTCAGTACGCGCTTGCCGCGGGCCTGGGCCTGGACCCAGCGGCGCCCATAGCGCATGTCCAGGAACAGGCCACTGTTCTGTTTCCGGCCCAGCTCCAGCCGGTAGCGCAGGCCATTCTCGGTGATCGGCCATTCCTCCACGGCCTCGCCCAGCAGCACCTCCGTTGCGCTGTCCGGCCGGTAACGATGGTGCAGCAGCAGCGAATGCGCGTCGCTGTGCCGCCAGGCGGGTGACTCGGCAAGCGCCACGAGCATCCGCCGCAACGCCTCCCCCTCGGCATCCGCCGGCTCCCGGAACAGCGACACCAGCAGCACCCCCTGCAGCCAGTCGACGGTGACATGCTCGAGCCCCACCCAGCGGCGCCCCCGCCCGTGGAACAGACGACGGGCCTCCTCGGGGGCGGGGTTCAAGGCGGCGAGCAGATGCTGGTGCAGGGTATCGAGGGCTTCTGAGTTCATGGGACATCGTCGATTGTGCGTTGCCCGCATTTTAAACGCAGACGAGGTTTTCCCTACGGCAAAAGGCCAGGAGCCGGGATGCCATGAGTGCGCTGTTGAAGCGCCGAGCGGGAGGGCGTTCGGGTTGGGAGCCCTTGGCTTTCGGGATGTTCGGGAGGCGACTGGCTCGAAAGAAAATCGAACGTTTCATACGACATGGCGAAGAACGACAATCGCCATGGACTGGCATTCAAGGCCGCTGGTGGACAAGCAGGGCGTTGTCCACCCTACCCAGGCCGACTGCCCGCGCAGGGTGGAAAATCCGAAGTGTTTTCCACCGGGGAGTGTCCAGGCTACCTTGCTGAGGTTTGCGAGCGACTCTGCCTGGTCTGCAGATCAAGCGCTAGTGCTCCATGAACCTTAGCAAGCGCCGTTTCAGGCTCTCGTTCTCGGCCCTCAGGCGCCCCACTTCGTCGAGCAGGTCCAGCGCCACGGCCACGGCCTGCCAGTCGAGTTCCAGCTCCCGCTGCAGGCGCAGTGCCTGGCGCAGCCGGCCCAGGGCGGCGGGATCGAAGCGCCAGTCCTGGGGGCTGCCATCGCCCGCTTCGATGATGCCGTATTCGACGATCTCGATCAGGCTGGCGGCGGGCACGTCGACCAGTTGGCAGCATTCTTCCAGGGTCAGTTGCACGGTCAGAGTCGTAGTCATGCTTGCTTGCTCCATTGACTGCGCGGATCGAAGCCCGCCGCATCGCGCAGCTGGGTCCAGAGCTTGTGGGCGTGTTCGTCGCTGCGCGGCGGCATCACCACCTTCAGTACGGCATAGAGATCGCCGACGCCGTGCTTGTCCTTCAGTCCCTTGCCCTTGATCCGCAGGCGCTGCCCGCTCTGGCTGTCCGGCGGGATGCTCAGGTGGATGCGGCCGGACAGCGTCGGCACCTCGATCCGCGCGCCCAGCGCCGCCTCCCAGGGCGCCAGGGGGACGGTGAGGATGAGGTCGTGGCCATCGACATCGAAGAGCGGGTGGGGAACCAAGCGGATGAACAGATACAGGTCGCCGCTCGGTCCGCCATTGACGCCCGGCGCGCCCTGGCCCTTGAGGCGGATGCGCTCGCCATGGGCGACCCCGGCGGGAATCTTGACGTTGAGGCTCTTGTGCCGGTCGGTTCGCTGGCCGTGTTCGTCGAAGCTGGGCAGCACGTAGTCGATCGGCTTGCTGTGCTCGCCAAGGGTTTCCTCGAGGAAGACCGGCAGTTCCAGCTCGATGTCCCGCCCCCGCCGGGGCGCCTGGGCGTGCGGATGGCTACCCGGCCGGCCGCCGAAGATCGACTCGAAGAAGTCGGAAAAATCGCCGCCGAAATGCTCGTGCGCCCCGCCGAAGCCCCCCGCCCGTTGCCAGCCGGGCGGCACCTCGAACTGCTCGCCGGCGCGGCCGTACTGGCGAAGCTGGTCGTACTCGGCACGCTTCTCCGCGCTGCCCAGCACCTCGTAGGCCTCGGCCACCTCCTTGAACTTGTTCTCCGCGCCGGCCTCCTTGTTCATGTCCGGATGGTACTTGCGCGCCAGCCGGCGGTAGGCCGTCTTGATGGTTTTCTCGTCGGCCGTGGGCTCGACGCCGAGCATCGCGTAATAGTCCTTGAACTCCATGGAGGCTCCCCTGGTTCTGGGCTGCTTTCAGTCTAGGTGCGCCAGGCGGGGGCGGATCGACGCAGAGGGCGGTTGCAGGCGGATGCAGCGGCCCGCCATATCCCTACCAGACGTAAGTCGATTGCCTGCAACGCCCTTGCTGCGTCATAGTGACGCAAGCTCATATGTAGGAACCTATTGAAAAGCCCATGCCTCCCGGAGGTATCGATGATCGCCGATCCAATTGTTTCCAGCGCCCTGGTCGTGGTTCTTCTCGTCTTTTCCATATACCTGACCACCTGGCCACGCCGCCCCGCATCCGGCCCGGATGTCCCCGAAAACGATATACCGCTCGCCGAAACGAACCCGTCCGACCGGGACGAGCGCGAGAGGCTGCCGGCCCTGTACCGGGGCAAGCGGAGCCTGTGCGTCTGAGGCCAGCCCGCTCCGGGCAGCGGGCCTGAAGGTGAACGGTGGACAAGCAAGGCGTTGTCCACCCTACCCGGCCTGTCCCCCTGCGTAGGGTGGAAAACCGCGAAGCGTTTTCCACCGAAGAGTGTCCAACCTACCTTGCTGACGGTGGTGATGACCGATATCTCTTGCAAGTTATACAATGCCGTTCTATTATAAAAAACTCTTTACGCGTTTATGGTGCTAATTGCATTAATTAATAGCAATTGTACTGGTCAGGCGTTTCGCTAGACCCTAACTTATTGAGGATATTTAGGGTTGCGCTAGAGCTTTCTCTGGCGCTCCTTCGTTCCTTGCTAGTCACTCAGGAGCGCCAGAGAAAGCTCTAGCGCACCCTCTTGGTAAAGAGTTTTTGTTTTAAACGGCCTCTACAGTTGAGGCCGTTTTTTTGTGTGGAATTTGTGAATGGACATGGATTTTGAGAATAGGCTAATCGAGGAGTTTGGCTCTTTTGATACGTCTAGATTCACTGTTTCGTTCATGCCTCCAAAGATTTTCGTCTGCGGAGGGAAAACAGGTGGAAACCTTCTGATTCCAGAAGGTCTCCGCGACAGAATAATAAACCATTTCGATGACAATGATAACGAAGCCTATAAGGCTTGCGTAAAAGCAGAAGACTTCAAAGATTACTTTAAGGAGGGAGCTTACTCAGATCTGCTTGAATTTGAAGTAGACATAGCAAACATAGCCACCCTAATCATAATCTGCCTAGAAAGCGCTGGCTCTTTGGTTGAGCTCGGCATGTTCTGCAATAATGCTCCTTTAGTGCATCGCCTTCTAGTGATAGCCCCTCAGGAAGAAGTGGAGGCGAAAGACTCCTTTATTTATCTTGGCCCACTGGAAAGCCTGAAAAAGAAAGACGCTAGCTCTGTACTAGTTTACCCATGGCCATCATCTCAAATAAAAAACTATGATCACATCGGGCTTATTGCAACCGACATAAAAGCAAAACTAGATAAAACATTAAAAAGCGAGTCATTCAAATCCGAAAACACAGCACATCTAGCCTTTTTAATTTATGACATAATAGTTCTGGCCCACCCAATCAAGCTGTCCGAGATAGAATTGGCTCTTGCTGCTATGAACCTTGACATAAAGGAGAAGCTACTGATTAGACTGCTATATCTTCTAGAAAAAATCGGGCTTATCAAGCATACAGTTTATAGTAATGTTTCTTATTATTATTAACGCGGCAATCAAATTCACGATATAAAGGGACATGAAAAAGATCGATGCCCGAAAGCTCTCTCGAGAAACTCAGGACCAGATGCGACGCCTGGC